>NZ_JAQREZ010000037.1:0-45232 GCF_028598715.1 Pseudoalteromonas sp. GABNS16E | reverse complement strand
CGGGATATTAAAGCAAGAGTTTTTACTGTATAAATGTCGCAATATGACAGAGTTAAAACAGCTCGTTGAAGAATCGATATTTATATACAATGAAATGCGACCGCACTTAAGTTTGGATATGAAAACATCAAATCAAGTGCATAAAAAAGACGTGGCGCTTTCGCACCAAGTCTTTCATTAAAACCGTCAACCTATTTCAGGACGGGACACATTACTAATTTTAGAATGCGCTTGTGTCTTGAAATAAGCCCACTTTTAAATCTTTTGCTTCGTAAATTACGCGGCCATCTACTTCAACTGTGCCATCAGCCATACCCATAAATAGTTTACGCTTAATTACACGTTTCATATCAAGGCGGTACGTTACTTTTTTAGCGGTAGGTAAAATTTGACCGGTAAATTTAACTTCACCCACACCTAAAGCACGGCCTAAACCAGGCCCACCAGACCAGCCTAAGAAAAAGCCAACGAGTTGCCACATAGCATCTAGCCCTAAACAACCTGGCATAACTGGGTCGCCTTTAAAATGGCAATCGAAAAACCATAGGCTTGGGTCAATATCAAGCTCAGCTACAATTTGGCCTTTACCGTGCTCGCCGCCATCAGCAGTGATTGAAGTAATACGGTCCATCATTAACATGTTGTCGCTTGGTAAACGGCAGTTACCTTCACCAAACATTTCACCTTGACCACATAGGATCAAATCTTCTTTTGTATAGCTATTTTTAGGTTCCATAACACTTATCTTCGCTTAGAAATTGCCAAGTACTTTAGCGTACACTTGTACGCTAAACAACTCGGAGCAGTTGAAAAAAACACTTTTTTGCGTGATTTATCGCCAATCAGTAGTGGCGATTGCTTTTTGCACTATAAAACCGCGCAATTACAATCAGAAATCATTATAATTACCCCTGACTTATAACCAGTTTAAAGGAAGTTTATGATCCTTTTTGTTAACTCACTAACAGTGATTGATTTTTCTTACTTATGTAACAAACGCGGCGCCGTTGGCGAGAGCTGGATTGTTGACTTAACGTTGCATGGCAAGCTAAATGAAGAGTCTATGGTGTTAGACTTTGGCTTAGTTAAAAAGCAAATTAAAGGCATAATTGACGACTGTTTAGACCACAAACTAGCAATTGCTAAAGGTTTAAATGGCACAGTACAAGAATTTGATTCGCACAAAACGCTTGATTGCACATTTGGTGATAACCACCATTTAGCCATGAGTGCTCCGCATCAAGCTTATTGCATGATAGACGCACCAGAAATTAGCGTTGAATCAGTGACTGAATTTTTAATCGACACTATTTTACCAAAACTGCCAGGAAACATTGAAAAAATTGAGTTGTCGCTTAAACCAGAGCACAGCCAAAGTTTTTATTATCATTACAGCCATGGCCTTAAAAAGCACGATGGCAACTGTCAGCGTATTATTCATGGCCATCGCTCGCAAATTGGTATTAGTTTAGATGGTATGTCTATGCCACGCTTACAAAAGCAATGGGCAGAAAAATGGCAAGATATTTACTTAGCCACGCGTGAAGACCAAATCGCTGCAAGCGAATTAAAACACATAAGCGCTAAAAACGATGATGTGTGTTTTGCCTACACCGCTGCACAAGGTTACTTTGAAATGGCGATTAGCGAGTCACGCTGTGACATTTTACCTGTTGATACAACGGTAGAATGTATTGCTCAACACCTTGCTGAGCAAGTTAAGGCAGAATACCCCGACAAAGACGTAAAAATTACCGCCTATGAAGGCGTAGGAAAGGGATCGATTAGTTATGCTTAAAACTCTTTTAGCCACAGCGCTTGTAACCACAACTAGCTTTAGTGCATTAGCGCTTGAGCTAAAAGGGCACCTAACGCAGGGCGGCTTAGTGACAGGCAAGCTTGAAAATGTAAAGTCGGTATCGCTAGATGGTAAAACATTAAAGTTATCAGACTCTGGCGATTTTGTGTTTGGCTTTGGTCGCGACGCGAAAGCAAAACACGCCCTTACGTGGGTAGATACTAACGGTAAAACACACACGCAAGATTTAATGATCACTAAACGTGATTATAAAATTGATAAAATCACCGGTGTGGCTAAAAAGTATGTGTCGCCCCCTAAAGAAGTAAGCGCACGTATTAGCCGTGAGGCGCAAGCAATACGTAAAGCGCGCGCGGTTAACTCTGATTTACAGTATTTTTTAGACCCCGTATTAAAGCCTGCACAAGGGCGTATATCGGGGGTTTATGGTAGCCAACGATATTTTAACGGCGAACCGCGACGCCCACATTTTGGTTTAGATATTGCCAATAAAACCGGCTCGCCTGTTTATGCTCCGATTAGTGGCACCGTGGTGTTTGCTGACCCCGATTTATACTACTCGGGCGGTACGCTTATTATTGACCATGGCCATGGCGTTACCTCTACATATATTCATTTAAGCAAATTAGATGTAAAAGTAGGCGATACAATAAGCCAAGGCGACAAAGTTGCTGAAATAGGTGCAACAGGGCGTGTAACAGGCCCACACCTTGATTGGCGTTTTAACTGGAAAGGCGAGCGCCTAGACCCAGCATTATTGATGCAAGATAAGCTTGCTAATAAAAAGTAGATACTATGACAGACATTAACCGCGATGCAATTATTGCAAAGCGTATTGAAGACTCAACGACCTCGGTCACTAAAACGGTGTTTCCTGGGCGCACTAATCATCACAACACATTATTTGGTGGCGATGCGTTAGCATGGATGGACGAGGTTGCTTTTATTGCCGCCACTCGCTTTTGCCGAAAGCCGTTAGTGACTATTTCATCTGATAGAGTTGATTTTAAAGAGGCTATTCCAGCGGGCACTTTTGCTGAGCTAATTGCTAAAGTTGTGCATGTGGGCAATACATCTCTAAAAGTGGATGTGGATATTTGTTTAGAAACCATGCATAAAGATGATAAGCACTCGGCTATTTCAGGCAGCTTTACTTTTGTAGCGGTAGATGATGACCACAGACCGACACCGGTTGTGTGCGATAAAATGATTTACGGTTTTGATAAGTAAATATTAATTAAATAAGCACCTTTATTAGGTGCTTATTTAATTACCACAAAAGAACACATCATACTAGTTAATTGTAAAAGCAATCTTAGCATCTATAAAAAGATATAGATTAGGTCAGCAAAATAGGGAGGTATAAAAAAGGCATGGAATACATACCTTAAAAATAATGAATTATACACACTATAGTGCAGAGGTGTTAAAGCACCATAGCCGCAATCCAACCAAATATAAGTAATGGAATATTAAAATGTATAAAGGTGGGGATCACCGAATCTCGTATATGGTCATGTTGACCATCGGCATTTAAACCCGAGGTTGGCCCAAGTGTAGAGTCAGAGGCAGGAGAGCCCGCATCACCTAATGCACCCGCAGTACCCACTAAAGCCGCGGTCGCCATAACCGAGAAACCTAAATCTAAACATAAAGGAACAAATAAGGTAGCTATAATTGGCACTGTAGAAAACGAACTACCAATACCCATTGTTATCAATAATCCCACCAATAAAATAGAGGCCGCAGCGAGGGGCTTATTGCCATCAAATAACGCCGCGCCACTGTGAACTAAACTTGCTACATCACCGGTTGCTTTCATTACTGAGGCAAATCCTTGAGCCGAAATCATAATAAAGCCAATCATTGCCATCATGGCGACGCCTTTACTAAATACGTCGCCGTTTTCTTCCCACTTAACAACACCAAATACACTAAATATCATTACGCCTACAAGGCCGCCTAATATCATAGAGCCACTTAGGTTTTGTGCAACCAATGATGAAAGCACAGCAAACAAACCCACGATCATCACTTTTTTTGGTTTCTCAATGTCGCTAGCTTTACTTTGTGTTGTTAACGGTTGCGCTTGGTAGTCACGGCGCTTTGCGTAACTTATAAACACCGCGATAATTAACCCAACCAACATACCGCAGGCAGGAATAATCATTGCCATAGGCACTTGTGTGTTAACTATGTCTAGGCCGTTATCAACTAAGTTTTTATGCAAAATAGAGTATAAGTAAATGCCACCAAATCCATAAGGCAATACCATGTAAGAGGTAGCTAAACCAAACGTTAATATACAAGCAATGGCGCGGCGGTCTAAACGTAGTTGATTAAACACAACGAGCAAAGGGGGGATTAAAATAGGTATAAAGGCTATGTGCACAGGCACTAAATTTTGAGATGAAATAGCGCAGCCTAATATAATTAATAAAATAAAATAGCTTAAAAAGGTTTCGCTGCCTGCACCTTGTGCATTCACTTTGTTTAATAGCTTTTCGGCGAGGATACGGGTTAATCCCGATTTTGAAATAGCCACTGCAAAGGCACCTAACATTGCGTAACTTAGTGCAATTTCAGCGCCAGCCGACAAGCCAGAATTAAATGCATCAACACTTTCTTTTATCCCTAAACCCGCTGTTAAACCAGCTACAAGTGCACTAATTATCATAGCTACAATGACATTTACACGGGCTAAGGAGAGCCCAAGCATTAAAATAACGCCTATAACAACCGCATTCATAGTTTTCTCTATTTTGAAGATTTAATTAATTTTATCAGATCTTTAGCCTGATTTTTACGTTCTTTAGTAAAAGGTTTTTTAGCGTAGCGCACTTGGTTAAATAAATAGCTAAATTCGCTTAAAGGTTCCGCAGCAATAGGGCTTTGCTCAGCAAAGTATATTAACTGCTGATTAGGTGAATAGTGACTAGGCGCCGCTATGTCGTTTTTATCTGCCCAGTGCTTAATTACCTCAAATTCTGAAACTAACGGCGGGCGTTTACTTTTATTGCGTGGCCAATTTAAATAAATAAAGTAAGCAGCAAAGCTAAAAGCAAGTCCTAAAATAACCGCTAAAGGGACCAGCCAAAGATGTTTACTACCAAAAAGTGATTTTAAAAAGTTGCTTTGCTTTTCTTCGTCAAAGCCAAGTACCCAGCTGGTCCATTGGTAATCAAGGGTTTCTAGTTTGAGCCTTAACCAATTAACGGCTGCAAAGTTACTTAAGCTCACTAAGCCAAAATCGAGATTACTTTTAAATTCATCATTGAGTTCTTCGTTTTGCGAAAGTGAACCATTTAAACGCTCAGGGGCGACCACCGCAGTGGCATCAAAAATTTGCCACTGATTATTAATATACACTTCAACCCAAGCGTGTGCATCGTATTGGCGAACCGATAAATAGTTATTTGTTTGGTTTTTTTCGCCACCTAAATAACCGCTGGCCAAGCGCGCGGGAATACCGGCGCTTCTAAAAATATACGCTGCTGCACTGGCGTAATGGCCGCAAAAGCCGCGCTTTTTATCAAATAAAAATTGATCGATAGTGCTGTCACCGGTCATAGGCTCGGGGGTTAACGTGTAGCTAAATTCTTGTTTAGCAAAGTAGCTAAGCAATGCATTATAAAAGTCGCTTTGCGAGGTGGTTGATTGTTTAAGTTTGGCAGCAAGCTTGGCTGCTTGTTGGTTTGTTTGGTTATTTAAGCGTGTGTAATAAGCGGTTTGCCAATCTGAAAGTTGCTCTGTACTCAGTGCTGTACTTGATACCTGATACTGCAAGCTTTTAGCTTGATATTGTTTTTTTCGTAATAGCCCTAGCGCATTACTTTCAACATTTTTATTGTTACTGGTTGCGTAACCAAGCCCATATAACCATTTTTGATTAGCAGGCTCGGCAATAATAGTGTAGGTATGTTGTATCGCAATTTGTTTATTGGGATCAGCACTTTGATTATTATATTTTAATAAATCAGATGTTTTCCACGCTTTACCATCAAAGGTATCGTGTACAAGTGCTCGCCAATAATAAGGTGAGGCGGGCGTGTCGTTATCAAAACGCGCTCTAAAAACCAGTTCATCAGAATTAGACAGCTTTGCAATATCAAACGGGTCTACTTGTTCAGAGAGCCCTGTTTTAGCAAGCTTTGGCCCAGGTAACTGCCAAAAAGCAGGCATTTTAGGTAAAAACAACAGCAAAAATATTGCTAAAGGCAAAGCAATAAATAACAGCTTAGCACTTTGTTTAGAGGCTAATTTTAAACTATGAGAAGATTCAATTAAGCTCAATACAGCAAAGTTGAGTAAAAATAGGGCGCTCATGGTTAAGGTGGTTATTATGCTTTGGTTAAACAAATACGCCGATGAAATAGAAAAAAACGTGAGTGTGACAATAATATGGTAATGTTTTTTTGTTTTAGCCTGCAGTAATTTAAAAATACTAGAGAGCAATAACATAGCAACAAACAATATGACTGTATCGCCTATACCTATGGTGTAAATCATTAATATTAAAGCTAATCCGGCCAAAATATTTGCAAGCCACGCGTTAGGTTTAGGGTTGTTAGTCAGTGTTAAGTACACGTTCCAAAGACATAAAAGCGATAAAACCCCAATAAACAGTATGGGCATATGCGATAAATAAAACGCAAATAAGCAGGCATATATAAAGCTCATTGCTAAATTAATTGCCCGGTAATTTAATAGCTCAGCCATTATTTGCTCCGCCGTATTCGCTCAGAAGTACTAAACACTGTGATTTATCGTGCGTGTCGTTAGATGTTTTGTAACTTGCTGAGGGCAAAATCAGTGTAAACGGTGTGTTGTTTTCGCATGCATTACACACTAAAAAGCAAAGCTGACTCAAGCATTGCTCGGTGTTACCCGTTAGCAGGTTAAAATCAAAAACAATATCGGACTTTTTATAATCTATAAATTCTTTTACGAGTAACTGCTGTGATTTAGCGTAATGTTTCCATGAAATTCGCTGCAATCCCATTTCTGGTAAATGCGTAATTAGCTCATCAAACTCTTCGCTGCCGGGCTCTTTAATACTGCCTGTTTGCGTTGTGTGTTCAAACGTACTGTTGTAAGTGTCGTTTAATAAATGCTCTGGCGCAGGGTAAACGTAAACAGAGTCATTGGGTTGTATATAACTCCACACGCTTACCAGCCCAAATGGGTAATTACTGTGTATTTTAAAACGTTCAAGGGTATATTTACCGCGGGTATTATAAGGTAGGTTAATAATTAAAGCGCTGTCTTTGGGCGTAACTTGCGCTAAGTGCTTTGCATATTCAGGGTCACTCGAGTAGCTAAGCGATACTGATTGCGTAAGTGTAGGGGCTTTTAAAATAAATTTACCCGAGCCTTTATTTGGTGAGAAGCTGGCAAAGCTTTTTATATATTCAACTTTTAGCCCTTTGGCATTTGTATAACCAAGCAGTACGGCAATAATCATCACCACAAACATTAAATAAGCCATCACCAAAATTAAGTTATTTTGATAATTAATGCCCATAACAAAATTTAAAATAGCCACAATAATAAAGTAAAAGCCGAGCTGCGAGGGCACTACATAAATATTGTTATGAGCAAGCGTAATGGATTGCTTTGAATGCTTGTTTTTAAGTAGTTTATTAAGTATACGCTTTTTTAATGCGCCTAATATACTGACCTTTTTGGCTTTTTTTTTAAATAACACGTTAAACTGGCACAGCAACGGTTTTTAGGATTTCATTTACTTGCGCTTCGCCTGACTCGTTATGCAAACCTAATCGGTGTTGGCACACACTTGCAAATACAGCTTGTACATCGTCAGGGGTTACAAACTCGCGCCCTTCAATAAATGCCCACGACTTAGCCGCTTTGGCCAGCGCCATACTTGCCCGAGGAGAGAGCGAGCCTGCAAATGCTGCGCTTTGACGAGTATGTGTTACTAATTCAATAATATAATCGATTACAGGGCTACTTATCACAATTTGGTTAATTAAGGTTTGAATTTGCTGTAGCTGCTTAGCGTCTATTCTTTGTGGTAATTGGCTGTAGTCTCGCGGTTTAATGTTTAAAATAAGTTGTTTTTCAGCCTCTTTAGGAGGAAAGCCTAAACTTATACGCATTAAAAATCGATCTAACTGCGATTCTGGAAGTGGGTAAGTACCCGACTGATAAAGCGGGTTTTGCGTGGCAATTACAAAAAAAGGATTTGGTAACATGTACTTAGTACCATCTACTGTAACTTGCTGCTCTTCCATTGCCTCAAGCAATGCACTTTGCGTTTTAGGGCCCGCGCGGTTTATTTCATCTGCTAATACAACTTGGCTAAAAATCGGCCCTTTATGAAATGTAAACGTGTGCTCATTAGCGTTAAATACATTGGTTCCTAAAATATCGGCAGGTAAAAGATCGCTTGTAAATTGTATACGCTGATACGACAGCCCTAGCACTGCAGCAAGTGCATGTGAGAGCGTAGTTTTGCCCATACCGGGTAAATCTTCTATCAGTAAATGTCCTTCACTGAATAAGCAGGTGAGTGCTAGTTTTATTTGTTGTTTTTTGCCAAAAATAACACTCGATAAATCGTCGATAATTGCCGTGACAGTGCTTTGCATACTGACCTTATTTTATTCGCTTAGTTCGAGGCGCTTCATAACAGAATTAACTTTTTTAGCGTTAAAAGGTTTTTCTATAAAGCCTTTAGCGCCTAATTCCCAGGTGTTTTGCACGTTTTCAAGGGTGTTATGACCCGAGCACATAACAACGTGAGCGTGAGGGTAGCTATCATTAATATGTTCTAGAATATCAGAGCTTTCAGAATCAGGTAAGTCCACATCCAAAAATATGACATTGGGTGATTTTTTATCAAGAAGGGGTTTTGCAGAAAGGTAATCGTTGCTTTCTAAAATATCTTCAAAGCCTAGCTCCGTTAATATTTGGTTTAGGTAGTCACGTATTTCCTTAACGTCATCAATAATAAGTATAGGCTCAAGCGGGCGCACAAATTCCATATGTTAATTACTTCTATTTTTTATACATCTAAAGTAATTTAATTTTATGCTAAGCACAGTATAAGCTCAAGAAAGTAAATCAAAAAACAACCAATTAGCGCTTTTACGCGCCTAAACCTGCCGTATTAATTAAACGCCCACACCATTTAATTGGTTAATAAATGTTAAATAACGCTCTTCAATAGCCCTCTACAGAACACTTTAAATAAGACTTTAGTCATAACTGGCAATTTTATTTTGGAATTCAAAACTATTAAACCCTTGTTTATAAATGTAAATTTTTATAAATACGATTTCATGTAAATGTTTTGTAATAAAAGGTGTTGACGTTACATTATTCATTTGTGATTATGCTCACTGACTGAGCCAATGCTCATTAAGAGGTTTAAAAACACATTAAAGTAAAATGCTCATTCGATTTAGCTGCACACTGAAAATACACAACACACTAAATAGAGAGTTCATTATGTTAAATAATAAGAAAGCTAAATTTGCGCTAACTTTAGTAGCAGCAGCGTTGGCGGCGCCTGCACAAGCAGAAATGTCAGATTACTTTGACCGCCTTGACGTTAACTTTCTAGCAATGCAAAACTTTCAGTCTATTCAAGCTAAAGACGGTGCATTTCGTCCTGGAGATGAAGATCAATCATCAGGTTTTGGGCGTATTAGAGCTAACTTAATGCTTAAGTTTCATATAAATGAATACATTACTGCCGACATTGATATAGCCGAAGAGCCAAACGATTTTGGCGGCGGCGACCGTGATTTTTCGTTCCATAACGATTTTGCAGGTATTGAATTTGATTTACTTGGCTTATACGACACACCAAACGAAAACAAAAATTTAACGCTTCGTTTAGGTAATATTGGCGCGTCTCCATTTCAGTTTAAAGGTTTTCAAGACGGCGCTGATAACCAAGGTAATGCCTTAATTGGTAACGGCATTAACGACTACGCAACCGCAGAAAACGGTGCACAATTAAGCTACACAGAAACTTTTGACAGTGGCGTGCTTCGTTCTTATAACGTGGCAGGTCACATTACTACATCAAGCTTTGGCGAAGCATTTCAAGAAGGTAGAGGCTTTAACTACCGCTTACAAGGTACATTAGAGTTTGAAGGTGGCTTTAAAGTTGGCTTAAATTACTTACAAGCAAACCAAGGCGACCAACTTCGTTTTGAAAATGGCGTAGCGAGCTTAGATGGACTCACAACAACAAATTACCGTTTTGGTGATGGCGAAAACTATAACTTTTCGGCTTCTCCTTCAAGCGAACGTGATACTCACGTAGGTGTTATGCCTGGGCTTGATCAGTCTATCATTCAATTAAATTTAGCGTATCAGCCATCAGATCAAACCAGCATCATTTTAATGTTGGGTAAATCGTCTGACGATTACACCTTTGCAGACTCTGCAGGTAACGCAGTGGCAGGTATTACCTACTTTGGTACAGATGGCGTGGAAGACGAAAACGGTACCACGTTTGATTCTAACAGTGTAATTAAAGGCGAAAGCTCAGTAGAATATTACGCCGTTGAAGCACAGCAATATATCATTCCTGAAAAACTTTACGTAGCCGCGCGCTATGCAGAGTCAGAAAACACTTCCGATTTAATTAGCCAAAATGATAACACCGTTGAGCGCTTACAAGTAGCCGCAGGTTACTGGTTTACAGATTCAACACTTTTAAAAGTTGAGTATGTAAACCAAGAAGAAGGGGCAAACTCAGGCGGCCAGATTGGTCGTGGTTTTGACGGTTTTACCTCAGAAATCTCAGTTAAATTTTAAATAGCTTACTAACTTACTGTTTGGTTTAAAGGTGATTTCAACGCTGTAAATACGTTGAAATTACTCACCGCTTTATTTACTAAGGCGCTTTACAGTTATTTTTTAAGCGTCATTTAACATATTTATGAGGGTTAACCCGATGAAAACTAAATTATTAATGCTCGCGTGTTCAGTTATGGCTATTAACGTAGCCGCTAAAGAAACATAACCATTGCCACTGTTAATAATGGTGACATGATCACCATGAAAGAGCTTAGCAATCATTTTGAAGAACAAAACCCAGAGATTTCATTAAAATGGGTACACTAGAAGAAAATATTTTACGTCAACGTGTAACAACCGATGTTGCCACAAAAGGCGGCCAATACGACGTAATGACAATTGGCACATATGAAGTGCCAATTTGGGGTAAACAAAACTGGCTAACTGAGCTTGATAACCTAGGTGAAAATTACGACGTTGATGACTTACTACCGGCTATTCGCAGCGGTTTAACGATAGATAACAAATTATACGCGGCCCCATTTTATGGCGAAAGCTCAATGGTTATGTACCGTACAGACCTAATGGAAAAAGCCGGCCTAGAAATGCCAAACGCGCCTACGTGGAGCTTTATTCAAAAAGCTGCAAAAGCGATGACCAATAAAGATGAAGGTGTTTATGGCCTTTGTTTACGTGGTAAAGCAGGTTGGGGCGAAAATGTTGCTTTAATTACTTCAATGACAAATTCGTTTGGCGCTCGCTGGTTTGATGAAAATTGGAAACCACAATTTAATACCCTAGAGTGGAAAGCCACACTCCAGTACTATGTAGATGTTATGAAAGAGTCTGGACCTGCGGGTTCGTCAGCGAATGGGTTTAACGAAAACCTAGCGTTATTTCAAACGGGTAAATGTGGTATTTGGATTGATGCAACGGTTGCTGGCGCATTTGTAACCAATAAAAAAGATTCTGAAGTCGCTGATAAAGTAGGCTTTGCACTTGCACCAGATAATGGCCTAGGTAAACGTGGTAATTGGCTATGGTCATGGACACTTGCAATTCCTTCTAGTAGTAAAAAATCTGATGCTGCAATGAAATTTATTAGCTGGGCTACATCTAAAGAGTACAGCCAATTAGTTGCCGATAACAAAGGCTGGGTAAAAGTACCGCCGGGTACTCGCGCATCACTTTATGAAAACGAGCAATACATGAATGCAGCACCGTTTGCACAAATAACGCTTGATTCTATTAATTCGGCCGACCCGAAAAACCCTACTGTTAAACCCGTGCCTTATGTTGGCATTCAGTTTGTTGCTATCCCTGAATTTCAAGGAATTGGCACTGCTGTTGGGCAGCAGTTTTCCGCTGCACTTACTGGGCAAATGACTGTTGAGCAAGCGCTTAACACATCACAACGCCTAGTTGAGCGCACAATGCGTAAAGCGCGCTACCCAAAATAAATAAGTAGGCGGGTAAGTTTAACGCTTACCTCGTATTTTTCGTCAGCATTAGCATGTTATCTAGTAGCCGTTTGTCGCTGTTGCTAAGGTTAATGCTGACTTTTTGAAGGTCACTGATATGGCAACTACACAGTCTCGTACGCTTGCACGCATAATGCTATTTCCTAGTGTAATTTTATTACTAGGATGGATGATAGTGCCGCTGTGCATGACACTCTATTTCTCGTTTGTAGATTAAAACTTACTTATTCCTGGTGAACGTGAATTTGTAGGCTTTTTAAACTACGAGTTTTTTTTAACAGATCCCGCATTTGTTGAATCCTTTTTTAATACCCTTTATTTAGTAACGGGTGTATTAGCTATCACCATTTGTGGTGGTATCGGTTTAGCTGTTCTCCTCGACCAAGCAATATGGGGGCGAAACTATCTTCGTATTATGGTTCTCGCCCCATTTTTTGTTATGCCAACCGTATCGGCTTTGGTGTGGAAAAACATGTTTATGAACCCTGTAAATGGATTATTTGCACACTTTGCAATTAGGCTCGGGTTTGAACCTATCGACTTTTTTGCGCAAATGCCTTTGTTTTCAATCATTATTATTGTTTCTTGGCAGTGGTTACCGTTTGCAGCGTTGATATTACTCACGGCAATTCAATCCCTTGACCGCGAACAACTCGAAGCTGCCGATTTAGATGGTGCAGGGCTTTTTAGTAAGTTTTTTTACATCGTGCTGCCGCATTTATCACGCGCTGTTACCGCTGTTATTTTAATTGAAACTATATTTTTACTGTCTATTTTTGCAGAAATTTTAGTGACAACCAGTGGTGGGCCTGGGTATGCGTCAACCAATATTACTTACTTAATTTACACCCAATCGTTATTACAATTTGATGTAGGCGGGGGATCAGCAGGGGGCATAGTTGCAGTAATTATTGCCAATATTGTAGCCATATTTTTAATGCGCCTTATTGGTAAAAACTTAGAGGGTTAATCATGGCTAGTGCAGCAAATAAAAAATCAAAACTAATTTATACCCTGGCAGCATGGACCATCAGTGGGATGATATTTTTCCCAATTTTATGGACATTAATCACCAGTTTTAAAACCGAAGCAGAAGCAATATCAGCCACACCAGCGTTATTTGCTTTTGATTGGACACTGGAAAACTATCAAGATGTGTTAGCCCGCTCGCCGTATTTTGATCACTTTTGGAACTCGGTGGTTATATCACTAGGCTCAAGTTTATTGGGCTTATTAATAGCCGTACCAGCCGCGTGGTCAATGGCGTTTGTGCAAACGAAAAAAACTAAAAACCTACTTATGTGGATGCTTTCTACAAAAATGCTACCACCGGTAGGGGTGTTAATTCCTATTTATTTACTCTTTAGAGACTTTGCCTTATTAGATACAAAACTGGGCTTAGTTATTGTTATGACCTTAATAAACTTAACGATTATGGTATGGATGTTATACACCTACTTTAGAGAAATTCCGGGTGAAATTTTAGAGGCGTCACGAATGGATGGTGCAACTATTGGCGAAGAAATATTTCATGTATTACTGCCAATCGCATTACCCGGCATAGCCTCAACATTACTGTTAAACGTAATTTTGGCATGGAACGAAGCATTTTGGACACTCATTTTAACCGCTGCGAATGCCGCACCACTAACGGCATTTATTGCCAGTTACTCAAGCCCAGAAGGATTGCCCACTAAAATATGGCGACACAATTTATTTAAGTGCGCCAGAGCACAAGGTACATAGATTTGATAAAAATGGTTTAACGATTAAAAACCCAACAGTTTAATCGAGCGTTTTAAGCCAATACTTTAGGAATAGTAAATTTACCCTAAAGTATTGGCTATTAAATTAATGTGACACTTCGGCATTTTATAAATGAATGATATATTTGCAAATATTATAAAATTATTTATCGCTAAACTAAGCGGCTTATCAAAATAAGAGGTTTATGTGGCAAAGCTATCAAATACAGAAATACGTAAGCTCGATGATGCAGCTAGAGCAGGGTGGCTCTATTATGTTGCGGGTAAAACACAAGACGAAATTGCCAAAAAGCTCAATGTATCTCGTCAATCGGCTCAACGTATGGTGGCATTATCTGTAAGCCAAGGGCTTATTAAAGTAAGGCTCGATCATCCTATTGCTAAATGTATGGATTTAGCAGAAAAAATTAAAAGCCGTTTTGGCTTAGCCTCTTGTGAAGTAGTGCCTAGCGATGGTTCAGATCCAAATTCTACAGTGGGATTAGCGCAAGCCGGTGCTGCTGAAATACAACGCCATTTAAAATCAGAAACACCGAAAATTTTAGCTATGGGTACTGGGCGCGTATTACGTGCATGCGTTGATGAACTGCCAACGCTAGATTGTAGTCAACACAAAGTAGTGGCTATGCTTGGTAATATGGCACTTGATGGGTCGGCTTCACCTTATGATGTAGTTGTTAGGATGGCCGAGCATATAAATGCAAAGCATTACCCAATGCCGCTTCCTGTATTACCAAGAAGTGTTGAAGAAAAACAGCAATTGCATTCACAACATAATATTACCAGTAACTTAAAATTGGCCACTCAAGCCGACGTAACACTTGTGGGTGTAGGTAGCCTAGGCGAAAAATCGCCATTGCATATTGATGGCTTTATTGATGAGCAAGAGCTAAAAGAGCTACAAAATTTAGGTGCTGTGGGCGAAATGATCAGCTGGGTTTACGACAAACGCGGTCAATTAATTGACTGCACTGTAAACCAACGTGTTGCCAGTACGCCATTAAAAATTGAAGGTAATAAACAAATTTACGCTATAGCCGCCGGTGAAGATAAAGTACTTGCGATACTTGGTGCAGTTAGATCAAATATGATCAGCGGTTTAATTACTAACGAATACACAGCAGAACGTATTTTAAGTATGGATTAGCTAAGGTTGTTTAGCTAGCTTTTTAAAATCCACGGATAATAACTGACTGAATGAGCCTTTATTTTTCAAAAAAGAAAACTAACAGGCTCATTTAAAATACCAATAAAGTTTTAATAAATTTAGGCTTTTTATAAAACGTTTTAAATAGCGCTGTAATAAAAGAGCGCCGAACTGAAAGAACGTTGATGAAAATACCAAAGCAAAAACTGATGTGGTTAAAATTTTAAAGTAGCCAATGCTTAAAGTTCTGTGTAAGTAATATAGTTAGTAAAGTTTTAAGTGTAATGGATAATAAAAGCGTAATGATCTGGAATAAACTAAAAGTACATAGCAAAGTAAGACTAGGTATAGCTTGGTAAAAACAACCCTAATGTCCGATACCGTCTAGTATTGGACATAGTAGGAGTGTAATACGCACTCCTTATTACAATATACATAACTACCTATAATTTATATTATGTTAAATAAGGTAAATTAATAAACATTCAAAGTAAGTAGCTTCTATTATTTACGTTTAAACCCCTATTTCTGGAGTTTTGAGTAATAGTGTAAGGGGTTGTTCATTTCTAGAATAATGATGGTATGAGGATTTTCGCCCTCGTCTTTTGGAAAAGCCTATTATTACTGGGTTTAGTGGACCCTGAGCGCAAAATTCAATAAATCTAGATTACGCTTGGTTTTAGACGAACCTTGTTCAAACTGACTCATTATCCAATCATTCCTGCTCATTATACGTTTAGAATTAGATCATTGTTGATCGTTTAACTTTCCTTTAAATACACTTTAAACGCCTTTTAAACACTGTTTAAATATTTTGAGCTGCTGATATTTAAACTTTTTCGGCAGCTACAATTGTATTAAATGTTGGGCCTAGCTCTACAGTGATCATAAAACCTTGATACGATATTTTTACTTGATTGCCTATATAAGCAAATGTATTTGGTTTTTGAACAGCGTTCATTAGTTCGTGAACTTGTTCAATTGCTAGCTGGCCAGTTAAGAACTTTTCAATTTGAGCACTGCTGATAGTAACAGCGCTACTATATATAGGTGCGTTTTTACGTGATAGTTCGTTTAGTAAATTTACAGGCAAGTGCCCTAACGTAAATTGCTGGCTATCTGGTACCGACTTTTTAAGCGCTAGCTTTGCTGCTTGTAAGTTTACCTGCTTTATATAGTACTGCTGAGATTTTAAAACTGCTTCGTTAAATTGTGGTACCGCTAACTTTTGAATGTCAGTTGATATAGTCATAACTGATTTTCCCGCTGCAATGTCTGCGCCTAGCCATGCTTTACCAGGATTATAATCCCAACCCAAATCAATGCCTGGTAACTTACTCAGTTCTTCACCTGTTGATGGGTCTACAAATTTAAATGACTCAGTAAACTTTTTAACTGATTCTGGTTTAGTTACTGATAATCCCATGCGTGCAATATCACGCGCATTAAGTGATACCACTTTGCACCTGCAGTTATAACCATTCGGCGGATAATGCGTATCCCAAAACGAATGATCCACTGGCAGTAAAATGTAATTCCACTTACCGTGATCAGGTCTTACGCGGCTATCACCTGCAGTTAAGTATAATAAATAAGGTCTGCGTTCTTTTAAACGCTCTTGTTGTTGCCAGCGTCCAGCTGCACGCGCAGTGTTTTTGTTGTTTTGATAAATAACTTTTGTACGCCAACCCCGTTTGCCATTGTATGACCAACCGTGATCATCAACTATTTTGTCAAAGCGTTTTCTAAAGTCCGATATAGTCTCGCCGTCACTTATCGCTTTATCTACTGCTTTATATAGCTCGTTTATAATTTCGATTTGTGTTGCACCGGCAACGGTAAATGCTTTGGCGTGAATTAAGCCCTGTAAGTCTTTATATGACTCACTGGTAAGCTTAATTTTGTCTTTGAAATGAGAAATGGCTTCCTCGAACTTAACAAGGTCGCCATATTGTGGAGCTAGTAAGGCCATATTAGTGCTCTTTTAGCGACTGTTGAATGTCTTGAATTTCATTTCTACGTGAATTATCACGGCTATTACCAAAGAAGAAATTCAATATTGACGCTACAACGGTGCCCAAAATAAAGCCCAAAATGGTGTCTGCAAAGCGTGTTGCGGTCTCCGGTATGGTTAAAAACGTTATACAACCTATGTATATAACCGTTGCGACCGACCAAAACCACGCATAGTAATAAATGAAGCGTTTAGAAAACTTATCATCTTGATTAAGTGCCTGTATCTGCATGTTGCGGGCGCTTTGGCTGTTTTTAAACGCTAAATCATCAAGCTCTTTTTCACGGTTTAAAATGCTTTGCCTAAGTTCTTGTTGTAGTGCGCTGGATTGCTGAATACGGTTCATAGCTTCTTGCGCAGACCCCCCATTGGTGATGGTTTGCGCCATATCAACAACTTTCGACGCGACCTTTGATCCATTATCCCCCCCTATCCAACCGCCTATTTTTTTATCCAGGCCTGTGAGCTTTGCAAGGCCAAGTGCTATTGTAATTGGGTCCATTTATGCCTCCATTGATTCATAACTAACGCCACCAATCAGTTCAAGCTCTATATTTTCAATGCGCTTAAATTGTCGAACAAGTGACTTAGACGTTGTAAAAAAACAATCAAAAAATTCGGCTTTATCATGCAATTTTGGAAAGAGTTTTTTTGCATCGCGTTTTCCAAAGTTTTTTTGAATACGCTTAATTTCAGTAGGTTTATATAATGATATGGAGCGCTTGCGCCATACTTGTTCAAGGCATACAGGGCGTGATTCTTTTTTGTTACACCATTCACCTTTTATATAGTCATCAATATAAACGCTTAACACGGTTGTCGATTCAGATTTTCTCTGACGTTGAACAGAGACTCTGTGATCGCCTACAGAGAAGACAACATTAGCAAATGTGCCTGTAAGCTCGTTTTCTATCTCTATCCACTGCTCTTTAGAAATGGCCATAAGCGCCCCCTACAGTTTTGCTATATCGAGTGAAACTGCTTGCTCTATGCCTTTATCATCTTGCTTGTAAAAGCGGATAAAACGGGTTGAATCAACCACTCCAACAGACTCAGCAATAATATTCATTGCTTTGGTCCACTTGCCAGAATCGTCTGAAATTTCAAGTTTACGCAGGGCTAAAATGCGTTGCGGGTTAAGTGAACCCTGCTTATCGGTATTGAATGTTTTGCTTACAATGGCTTTAATGTTTTGGTTGCCGCCTTCGGTCCATTCGTCCAGGCATTGATCGATTAACTCTTTTGCAAGGCTAAGCTCTGGGCCAAGTTCAATACGTTCTTGCGTTTGCAGGGTGACTTTTAATTGGCTGTCAAAGGTGCGCAGTGTCACATTGCCTTTTTTACCGCCTAAGTTAACGCCATGTTCTTGCGCTAATAGCTCTATAAAGTCGTCTGCTTCAGCCATTAAACTTTGTTTAAATTCGGCCAGTGTTTCTTGCATTTCAAGGGCTTTATCAATGGCTTTTTTAACAAACTCATCTTTGATCAAGTCAGTTTGTTTGATGTTGGCAATAGCTACTAAATTACCTTTGCCGTCTTTTAAGTAACCTTCAGGTACATTATTCATCGTCTATCTCCACAGTTTTTGAATTAGCCTCATTCATGCCTGCCATAAACTCATACTCCATTGCTGTTTGGGCAACGTCTGCCAGTGCTGAGTTTGAAATATCAGGAAATTGTGAGGTTATTTTTTGCTTAAGTTCGTCCAGGCTTTTAGCTGCCTGAGCAAATTGATAAATCTGTTTAATGGTGTCGTCACTTGCGTGATCAAACACATCAAATTCGCTGGTAAGCTCTACGCTGTCGGTTGGCTTTTTGGCAAACTCGGTTTTAGCAGGTGTTGCAATACCGTGGCCTTCGTCGGGCACGTCAAGTATTGCTTCACCGTCTTTTGGCTTTGGTACACCGAGCTCTTGATATGCCCACTCTTCACCAACTGGCACAATACGCGCTGTTTCGCGTACGCGAGTTACTGTGTCAGTGTTAATTTCGCGTTTGTCTTTAAATATGAATTTTGGCGGCTCACCACCGTCAAAATTTACCGTATGAAGCGAATTTAAAAGCTGATTACGATAAGAGGCTACAAGCGCCCTGTCTGAGCGTTGGTTGTCGCCAGCACGTTTTGCATGGGTTTCGCTGGCAGCACGTGCGCCGCCATTTTTTTGCTCTGTTGCTAAGGTTTGACTGGTTAAAGCTTTGCTTATTTCAGCATTACAAAAGTTAACTAAGCGCTCGGGCACTGGCTCGCCAGAAAGCTTGCTTTCAATAATATCAATGCTGGTGTCATCGGGTATGGCGGCTATGCCATCTTGAACAAGCTTAGCTAACCCATCAAGTAAGTTATTTATGTCTGAATCTTTACTGCCTATTGGGTATTTACCCACAGGAAATGGAATACCAAAGCGCTCGCACAGCTGCACAAAAAACTTAAAGCCGCCATGCTTGAACGTCCATGGCCAAAAGCAACTACTTAATAATGCAATACCATACGGGTTTTCGGCGCTTGGCATATGGCGAACACATGACCAACGGCGCGGGTCTATGATTTCGCCTTGTGGTTTGTCGCTGGTTTTTACTAGTAGTTCGTGATCACTGTTAAATGCAAAACGGCTATTACGCCAGGTCTCTACATACTCAGGTTGCCAATGACCATCCTGTTTAATGTATTTGCCCAAATGGGTGACACTAAAACCGTTTAAAATTGCGCTGTAATTGTGCCAGTCCATATCGGCCCATTCTGAATGAGCACAGGGTTTACGAGCAAAAAAGGCTTTAGCCAGTTCATAACTTTTTAAACTGGCAGCATCGTCACCGCCTGGCACAAGCTCAGTATTAAAACTGAATAAGCCACTGCGTAGCGAGCGCAACTCGCCAATAACGTGTGCATCACGGGCTATCTCTTCATAAATAGCGGTGTTTTTACCTGCGCGGCGTAATATTGGATCAGGGTTTGGTAGCTCAGTAATAAGCGACGTTAGGCTTGGATCTAAACGGTTTTGGTCAAACATACGGGTAAGCGCTGCGTATGCGTTAGATTTAATACGTGGCTTGCTTTTAAACATGATAGCCCCTTATTTGTTTGGTCACTTTGCGGCTATTAACACGGGGAATACCGCCCGCACCAGTACTGGCTACTATCCATAAAATGGCTAAGCCACAGCTTAAATCGTAGTGATGGTTTGTTTGCTTCTCTGGCCAGTTTTCAAGCTCATCAAGGAGTAAACGACACCGTGAGTGAAAGGCAATTTGTGCGGGAGTATTCGTTACATATGTTTCTAACGAGCCTATACGTTCCTCAGCAGGTATGGTTGCAGTAACACCGCGTAACGGTAGCGCTATACCTTGCTCTAGGCCTGTAGTAATAAATTGGCTGCGCATAAAATCAAAGGCGTTATTGTTCTCAAAGCCCCACACTCGACAGTTATATTCTTTTTGTGCGCGTATTAAATCGTTAAGTAAACGGCTGGTACCACGAACTTTACGGCTTTCATATTCAACATGTAGCTTTTGCAATTCATTAGAGTAAAAACCTACTAATATAGCGCTGGGGTCAGCCTTTTCGGTTTTGCCCATGCTTGGGTCACATGCACCGTAAGGTATCCACTCGTTTAAGCGATCAACCCAAAAATCAAACTGGTAAAATATTGCTTCTTCGTCGCTTTTGGCAATGCCTTGCATCTCGCGGTTAAACTCACGCTTGTTAGCTGCCCACATACACATTAAATCGTAAAGAGAACGTACACTCGGCCAACTGGTAGTTGCACCTTTAAGCATTTGCTTTTTGCGCTTGATCCAAAACTTAAACGATGGTTTTTGCTCGGTTGAAACTGCTTCACCTTTGGCGGCGGCACGTTTTTCAAAGCGCTTGTCGTCATGCACCATTAAATCGCGGCATTCTTCCCATAAATCCATGCGTTCAGGCATTTGTTTAATAGCCTTAAAGCGATGCACAATATGCCCTGGTGCCTCTTCGGCGCGGCTTATTGGGTCGTCGTTATTTAAAACAGTGTTTACACCTAAGAATTTTACGGTGCCATCTGGTGGGCCAAGGTATTGCACGGCTGCTTCTAAAAAGCGCCAGCGGTTATCACGCTCTGTCGGTGATTTAGCCTCGGCATCGGTAATAATGTCATCAGACAGCAGTAATTTAGGGCGGCTGGCACCATGGAACGTACCGCGTACTGATTGCTCAGCACCGCGGCTTTCAAAGCGCACACCTTGGGCTGTTACAAATTCGCCTAACTTCCAAACTGGGGATTTTTGGCATACTTCAGGGAAGTCTAACGCCAAGTTATTATTGTTAAGCAGCTCTGTTTTAACCACCTCAAGTGTTTTTGTTGGCATTTTGGTTTCAGCGCCAAACAAAATAACAAAGTCGATGAATTGGGTTATTTTGGCAAGACCCAGGTCTTGGCATATATCAGGGTCTTGCAGTAGTGCTTGCACGGCGACATACACGGGCGCTATTTTTACGCCAAGGGTACTTTTACCCTCACCACGTGGGGCAACAAACCAGTTTTTCCAGCCGTTTTTAAGCTTAAGTGCCTCTGGGAACCAGTTCATAAAGTAACTTTGAAACTCAGAAGCCTCTTGATTGTCATCAAGCCACATATGATGTGGGAAATACGTATACACAAAAAACTCAAAGTCGCCACTAAGTACACGTTTACGACGCTCTTTAATTGCTGCGGGGCTTGGGTCAATGTTGCGCTCTTTTGCTTCAATATCGCGGCGCAACGAACCAGTTATTTGCTCTATTTCAGCTAAAAATTCACGTGAATTCATATCAGCCATTAGTCATCTAACTCCGTGTCGAGCTTAGGGCCAAAGGCGGTAAGTATTTCAACAAACTCTGGCGCAAATTCAGGGTATTTCGTGGATACAAACTTAGCCAAAATTTTAAGTACTTCGGTAGCAATAGTCCTCTTTTCAAGGCGTTTATTACCGCCTGATACCTTCATCACTTTACTCATCATGTCGGTGAGTGAGCTGAGTATTTTGGTTCGTTGGTCAAGTGATAGCGCTGCACCTTCAGGCGATTTTAAAAGCTCAAATGTTTCGTTAACTTGAATGGTGAATTCTTCAATGAAATCGGTAGTAAACTCCCCTGCAGTACCTTCGCTACGGCGGCTTGCTGCACGGGCTAAATCCCAATCGTCGCCGTTTTCTTTGGCTTCCATTTTCCATCGCCTTGCGGTCCCATCGGCCACATTGTGCTTAATCGCAGCAACACTCAACGCAAGCAACTCTGTTACATAGCTGTGGCGTACGGCGTTTTTCTTTTCAGCTGGGTGTGCCATTAGCCCGCCATCCCATTTTTTACAGCATAGGCAATAAGCGACACAGCCAAACCCGCAGTGCCACCCATGGCAGCTACTTTAACGCGTTGGTTTGTTAGTTTTTCTTCAACCTTCGCTAAGCGGTCATCTTGCTTATTAATGGCTGCAATTTGGCGTTTTTCGCTTTTTTCTATATCAAGCTTTAATCCGTCAGTTATCTCTTTTTGGCGCGCTTCGCTTTTTTCGATGCTTTGATGGATATCGGCTTTAATGTCTTTTAAGTCATTTAAAATAGCCGCCTGACTACCCTGAATTTCACCGATGGCTTGAAATAATAAGTTTTCTTGTTCTTGGTTCATGGGTGGTCCTTACGGGTTAAATACTTTAATGCCCGTCCATGTAGGCGTGCGTACATCAAAATGAAACCAACTCACTTGCCCTTCAATGGCAGTGATATAGGGGAATTCTTGCGGATGGGCTAATACGTAATTACGTACTTGCTGAGCGGTGTAATTAGTAAAACTGCAATCGAATGCTTTACCTAGCTTGTGCTGGCTGCGTTTTGCGCCAATAGTGCAATCCAGTGGGCGATAGCCACGGTATTGATTAGCGCCACCCCAGCTCCAGCTATTTACGGTGCATGGGCCAAACGTGTCGCGTAACTTTTGCAGCATACGCAATGCGCGATTATCAAATACATTGATTAAAAACAAAGGGTCGTCTTGATAAAGCTCAAATATGGCTTTTGGTACTAATTCTTGAAACGTAAAGCTTGGGGCAGTTGGTACCACCACTTTTCTTTTAAGCGCCATGCTGCTGAGTCCTCATTTTAGTTAAACGTTGTTTTGTTAGGACGTAACAGGCAGGTAAGCGGGTATTACGCGCCGGCTTTTTGTTAGCTGGGTTTAGCAGCTGTTTAACGCGGGTACGCAATGCGGGCAGGTCTTTTAACGGGCAACGGCGAGAAATTGCTATTTGCTCGGCTTTAGAACTGGCCTTAATAATTTGTTGAGCTAAAAACTCAATAATTGGCGCATGCACTGTATTTGTCATGCTGGTAGTAAATCAATTTAGGGGATTGGGTAACACTGTAAAGTTGTTTGCGGCTGGGGCTTTCGAGCTGGTCTATTAGGGTAGAATAAAAAGGCTTGCTAATACAAGGGGGCAAGCCAATTTAATTTAAATGAGGTTTAAACATGGTTTAAAGCAGTGTTAAAAGTTCGTTTAAGAAGTCTTCGGTTTCTCTGTCATTCATCAAATGGTGCTTGTCTAAAGCATCTTCGATAAGCTCTCTCGCATCATCGTTTAACGCCATTTGGTTGTTAAAAGTAACACCACAAAGACTACCGCCGTTGATGTTCATGCCAGCGGTCACTGGTGGTGCTTCGCCTTCAAATTTTACTACGTAAGTTTGGTATTCAGTTGCCATGATTTTCTCTCTAAAACTGGTGTGGTTTGTTGTTAACTTCAACATTTAAAATGTCATAGTTATTATCAATAACGGAAGCGTCACTTGGTTCTAAATTAACCTGAAGGTTTTCATAGCTAAAATCTGACATTTCATCATCAGGCCAATCAATAACCTGTTCTAAGATTACAGCGTATTTAACTTTTACTTTTGCCATCACTTACCCTTAATCTCTCTAAATGCTTCGCGGTATTCGTCCATCATGCCTGTTGTATCTAGGCCAAATAGCTTGCGTTGGTTGATATACCGGTTAAGCAGGCTTAAACCGTATTCGTACTGCCACCGCTTTGGCTTTTTACCGCCACTAAGTTGCAACGCAGTGAGCAGTACAAAGTTATTGTTTTGCATGTTTGTGCTTGGGGTAAGTTTGGATTCTTACCTCAGTACCGTCGGTAATACGGATAAACTCAAACCAACAATGAATGCACACAGTGTGATCGTTATAAACCTCGCCCTGTGGTGGGCGCATGGTTTTTAACGTGTTATTGCACTCAGGGCATTTGTAATGAATTACAGGCTTACTACGCAATATTGCCCCATTAAAAAATGCCTGGCATTCAGCTTTAATGTCTTTTAACAGTTCCATGATGCCCCCTACAAACCATTGTCTCGTTGATATTCACGGCCGCAATAACAGCAATGCGAAGCGGCTATTGATATTTCGTTTTTAGTCATATTACGTGCATGGCCCCCTCCTTTTTTTGCGGCCCTAAATTTAACTTCAATCTTTGGGTTTACTGGTGCATATTGACCGCCAGAAAGCATGTAGGTTTGCCCTTGCCATCTGAAAGAAACATCAATAGCGCCTTCAGGTATTTTGCCTTGCTCTGTTAAATGATCTTTAACTCGGTTTAATGTATCTTCAAAACAGTTACATGCTTTGTTTTCTGTATTCGTCTCCATGTTATTCCCCTACAAACTTAAATTTAATTGTGTTTCGTGCGCCCGTTCGTCTTGGTATGCACTGTAAATACTGCTTACTTGCTGGCGGGTGATCTTAAAACGCTTTACTAGCTGTTGAATGTTGCTGCTTTTGCTGTCCAGGGCTTCACAAATTTGTTGATTACGAATTTGCATAAGCACTTTGTGCAGCATGGGTATTTGATAGCTTGAGCCTACGTTTGCGTCTATCAGCTCTTGCACCAGGGCTTTACCAAATACCTTTACTACTTCGTGATCCTCGGTAGGCTTTTCAGGGATATAAAACATTTGCCCTTGTTGCTCGGTGAGTACCGCAATGGTTTGTTCAACACCCAAGTGTTTAACAATACGGCGCAGGCCGTGCGGTAATGCCCGTAAATCTATCGTTGATTCGCTCATGATTGCTCCTCAAATAAATAATCTAAGCCATTTTCCCGGTCTATTTTGCGTTGCTCTTGGTAAGCCTCTACATCACGTCGAATACGGCATTTTTGCTTGTCTTTATCTTTAACATTACGATAGCGCTTTTCCTCGGTATAAGGCGGCTTACGCGGGTTAATAGTAAAGTTTTGGTACTCTTCGTAATTAGCCATTTACGCCCCCTGCTTTGCTTTATGGCGTGCAAGCCATTGCTTAAGTACTTCAATAATGTGCGGCCATTGCTGGGCGCTTTGGCTGAGCTTTTTGCCTTGTAAGTGTTTTTCACAAAACGCATCGCAGGCCTGTTTTGAATCAATGTTTACCGCACCTGCGCGGCTTAATTGACCCCATAGGCTGTAAATCATTTTTAGCTGTGCGGGTAACTGTGTTTTACCCGCATTTGGGTTCATAGCACGGTAACGTGCAAGCAGCTGCTGTTGTTCAAGCTTGGTTAGCCCTGTGCTGGTGTTTACACGGCCATCGCAAATGTATGACACATTAAGTTGGTGGGTATCTTGGTCGATACCCGCCGCCTTTTGTGCAATTTTGATTTGTTGGATCAAGTTACTCATGCGCTTTCCTCCAGAGCTTCAATTTCAAACTGTGGGGCTTGGCCTATACCAATAATTTTAATGCCCCAATCTTTCATGCCCTCGGTATAAATAAGCGGGAATTCACGATATATGGTATTAAAACGCCTAGCAGTATGTGCATGTGAGTTAACTTCGTGTACATGATGAATACTAAATAGCTTGTCGGCAGTAAGGGTTGCAAAGGCCGCTTTAATGTTGCCATCGCATTTGTCTATTAGCTCGCCTTGCGGGTCTTTTTTAGCAAGTAGGCTTAGCATTGTTGCGTTTGTTACCAACGAGCTAAACGCTAAATGTGCTGTATAACGTGATGTGTTTAATTTTATTGTAAATGGCATAATTAAATCCTTATTTAAAGTGTGTTTAAACAACGTTTAAACTGCTGGTTTATTAAGTACTGATGAAAAAATGCCATTGACTAACAACTTGTCTACGGCGGTGTCTGGGTTTTTGTTGGTGTGGTTAAGCAAGTGCGGTAGCAAGTTTTCAACCAGCTCACGGGCGTTACCCTCAACGCGTTTGTGCAGCCATTGCCACCACTTTGCGTCGTCTTGGGCAAGTTTTACGGTGCCCTCGGTGAGCTCTAAAAACAGGGTGCGAATATCTTCAACGGTAATTTGGCCTATGGGTTTTGGCCAAAAGCACACGCGGCTTGCAATGAGTTCGTAGCGCTCTTGGGTTTGTAGCTTGTCTACTAACTGAATATTTCCAACCAGGGTTACGCCTACAATGGCTTGGTCGCTTATGGTGCGCAGTGGGTCGAGCGAGTTAGGTTTGCACTTGTCGGCCTCGTCTAAAATTATTAAACGGTCGGTATCGCGCAGTGCTTGAATAATTTTTTGCATGTTTTTGTACGCGCTTGGGCAGCGCGATAAGCCCAGGGCTAACGTTAGTTGCTCAAGCACTTGGGTGCTGCTGGTTTGCTCACTGCCAGCAATTAAAATGGCTTCTTTGTTGTGGCGGCAATACTCCGCAATACCTTTGGTTTTACCCAGCCCTGCTTGGCCTGCAAACACACTAAAGCGTTTACGTTGGCGAGCTTGGTCGCAGGCCATAGCAATAAGCTTTGATGTACTGGTAGGAATAAAGCGCACATCACCGTACACAATGCTTATTTGTTTGCGCTCTTTACTAGGTTTGCCTTGATCAACTTCTGCAGGGCAAATAAGTGCCCAAATATCATGTAAATGTTTAGTAGGTTTTGCGTTGTATTTACCATTAATTAATTGGCTAATAGATGCAGGACTTTTACCCATACTCACTGCAATGCTTGCGCTAGTAATGTTTTGTTCGCGTATTTCAGGTGATTGTAAGCGCAGGCAAATACGTCCTGCCAGCTCACGATCAGCTTTGTTATACGACTTATTAAAGCCGTTACGTTTTTCAATCTCGGTGATGGCCGCTTCACCAAATAACTGGTGCCAAATTTGTGTAATTATTTTTTCAGGGTTGATGGTGCATTTGTTTGCCAGTACTTCTTTTACTGATTGCAGTGCAAAGCCACAGTTAAGTTCTTCGGCGGTCATGCCTGTGGTGCTTAGCTCTTGATTAATTAGCTCAACACGCAGGGTTTGCTCGGGCGTGTATGGGTGTGGTTGGCTATAGCTCATAAGTTGTTTCCTTTCGTAAATTAGGTTGATCAAGTAATTCGTTTAGGTCGATTTCGTGTTGTGGTTGTGCTGGTGTTACATCAAAATCAAAAATGTTTACCGGTGCTTCTTGTGCTTCAATACCTTTAATGGGTGCTGCAAACTTCGCCACTGAGTCAACATCAATAATGCGCTCTTGATTCTCTTGGGCTTCAATTTCACGGCGTTTGGTGTCTATGCGTTTTAAGCGACCAGTACGGCGTTTGCTTTCGGCTTGCTCGATGCGAGATGTAGGCACCGCGTGCGATTTAGTTTTTAAGTTAGCGAACATTAAAAACTCACCGTTTAGCTTATAAAGCTTGGTGTAGCTGTCGTCGTGTAGGTCGTAAGCGGCAACAAGCTCTTGGCCGTTAAACTGGTGTAAAAAGTCAGCTGAATAATCACGTTGATGCAGGCGGAAACGGCCACGGCGAATATTGACGGTTTCGCGTGGTAGCATGACAAAATCACCCTCTACCGGTGGCACGCGCTCAATGTTTTCATCCCATACTTGCTGGCGTGTTTTGCCCTTAACTTCAGGGTGTTCGCTGTTGTGGTAGTCGTTTAAAAATGCTTTAAACTCAGCTATCCATTCGTCTACTGTCGGTAGCTTACGTTTACCCTGTTTAGCCTCTTTAAGTACCAGTTGCTTATGGCGATCGTCGTGGTCACGCCCGCAATAGGTACTAAAACGTTTACCAACACGGTCTTCCATGTGTAAAAAGAACCGCTCAATCCACTTAACACGGGCATTGCCTGGTATGGCAAATATTACGTCTATTTCAAACTGAGCATAAAAACCGGTGGTGTCGTCGTTCATTAGTTTGTTTTTGTAGCCAGAGCCGTTATCGAGATAAAACATGGCAGGCACGTTGTTATGTACTTTAATGGCGCGGCTAATAGCTGCGAGTGTATCGAGCGTACTTTCTGCGTAGCCGAGTTCCCAGCCCACAATGCAGCGGCTTGCTACGTCTTGAAACGCAGTTAACTCAGCGCGGTATGGCTTACCCGTTTTGGGATGTGCTAGGTATACGTCGAGCGTGTGGCCATCGCCGTTATACATAACGCCTGGCTTTAAGTTATCCGTTGAACGTAAAAGATGGTCTTTATGTTTTTCGCGGTACAGTTTTGCGCCCATGCGGTACGGGCCTTGTGGGCCTAGTTCATGGGGGAGCCCATTTATAAAACGACGTACTTGGTGATGCTCAGCCTTGTAGCCCTCTTTGTTTAACTGATCTGCCACTTGCGCAAAGCTTGGGCTATTAGGGCTGTGGTAAAGCTCAAGGCTACGGGCAAGCCAGCTGTACTGGGTTTGTGCTTTGCCTTTATGGTTAGGTAGTAACCCATTAATGCCGTTGTCTTTATAGGCGTTGCACCAATTATAAATGGTTGCGCGCCCGGGTAATTTACCCAGTGCATCAATAGCGGTTGAAAGTGTAGCCATTGCTGTATTGGTGCGGTAGGCATTAACCAGTGCTTCAAACGCTTTTGGTAACGCGCATTCTTGGGTTAATAAATGGCGTACTATTACCGCCCTACTTTGGGCTTTTTTACGGGCTGTTTCGCTGGCATTTTGCCAACTTAGCTCGTTACCTATACTTGGTAACTTATTGTATTTTTGAACTGCAGGATGCATTGCTCTTTCCTACTTTTGGGTATTAATACGGTCGTTAAACATGGCGAGCATGTATTCACGGTTGGCTTGGGCGTCTTGCCATTCGTCCTGTGCAAATTGTGGTATGCACTCAGCGCCGGCTAAATGCTCTGGGCCAAACTCACCGCTTAAGCGGTTGAGCATGTGGGTAATACGCTGTTGTATGCCTAACCATAAATGCCACGTGGTTTGTGCCGCACCTATGCGGTGGTTTAAATCAAGGTCGCGGGCGTTACAAAGTTGCTCAACCATGGCTATAAACTCTTCAAGCGACTCGTTAACAACGGCATTGTGTGCAAACGATTTTTGGCGCACCTGTGCAACTAGCATAGGTAGCTCATACATTTGTTTAGGAGCTTTGGTTAATCGCTCAGTTTCAAGGGCATTAATTAGCGTGGCTGTGCTTTCTTCAAGCTCTTGCGTTCGCTCAGTTAGCTTTTGTACTTGAGCGCGAATTTCTTTGCCGCTGGTTTCGGCCAGTACATCAAGGTCGTCATCATCTAACTGGGCAATAGACTCAAGCGGTACTTTGGTCAGCTCGCTAAGTTGGTGTTGGCTCATATTCAAAAGTGACAATTTGTCACTTTTAGCCTTTGGTAAGCTAGATAGCATTTTTGCTATAGCCATTGAACGTGCAGCAGTTCTGTAATGAATGCTCGCATTTTCAAGGAGTTGTTTAAACTCTCCATGCTCTACCTGCTGCTTTACATTAAGCAAAATAAAGCCTGCCTCAGCGGCATCGGTAAATTGACGGTTTGCTAAAAAAACCACGCGGTCCATGCATTCGGCTACGCTTTGTGGCATCACTATGTTGAGTGGGGTTTTAAGTTTTTGTAGCTGATGTTCTATTTCGTTGGCGTTTTCTTTACCTACTACATCGACTAAATTAGTGCTCATGGCCACCTCCTAGTTTTATAGCGTGGCGCTGCGCTACTGCAAGGTGTAATTGGTTTTGCTCAGCTTGTTGCTCAAGTTTTGCTACCTCTTGCCATAGCTCATCAATGCTCATAGTTAAATCAACACCCAATGACTTAGCTAGTGCCTTAAAATTTGCATTGTTAATATCAATATTTGTGTCGTCTTTATGGTCAGTTTCCTGAATTTCAGACGGTTCTTGGTCTTTGATAGTCATTATTTTTAGCCTTAGTTGGGTTTTATAGCGGGTGGTGTAATGGTGACGTCATTCTTGATTATCGTCGTTTGTCAGTAGCGACTCAGCTATATAGCGCTGCATTGCGGTGCGCTCTTCTATTTCCATTTGCAGCTCGGCATGTTGTTGCAATAGCTGTGAGCGCTGGTCAACCGCTTTAAACAAAATGGGTTTAAGCAATATATTGGCAGGCTCGGTTGAGCGCACGGCGTAACACAGTGCAGGTAAAAAATGCATGGGCATATAGTGAGCTTGGCTGGGGGCTAGCCATTTATTTAGTTTGGCTTGGTCAACCTCGTTATTTTGCGATCGCAATGCATCGTTCATACGGTCAGCTATTACTGGACGACTAAAGCCTGAACGCTTCATGGCTGAACATACACTATGAATAAACAGGTGATATATATCGCAGTCTGGCGCTATATCGGCATCGAGAATGCTTTTAGTGAGTTGTTTTTGCTGTGCCATTGTTAAATGTTCCATGGGTAAAAATCTCTTACAAAATTACATTGATTTAAAATGCGTTATTACCGATGCTGTTACTCAGCCGATAAAAGCTCGCGCAGCGCTTGTACTTTTTGGCTGCGAGTGTCTTTATTTTTGGTATAGGCAGGTACATCAGGAAAAATAACGTCTACCGGTTTGCCAATAATTTTGGCAATGGCGGCAGCCACTTTGTACGAGGTGGTGTGCTGGTAAACAACACTGCTTACATGGGATAGGTTTAGGCCAAGTGCCGCTGCCACGATTGACAGTGAATAGCCTTTTTCTTCAAGTGCTTGTTTTATTTGCTCGGGTTTCATTGTAAAGTACCTTTTGGTTTACATACGCTTTTTGGTTCTTTGGCGAGATATAAAGTGTATGTTTTTGTTAATGTGTGGTGAGTATAGGTTTAATATATTAATCCTGTCAACATGCTTAGGATCAATATTTTCAACTTAAATGTTAGGTTGTTGATTTAAAATAGGTTTAAATAATTGAACCCACTAAGAGAAGAAAGAGAATCTTTAGGTTTAAATCAGAAAGACGTATTTGAAGCTATTGAGGTTTCTAAAGGAACATATATCCGATGGGAGGCTGGTAAACCTATTCCATCCGATAAATTATCTGAACTTGCAAAGCTAGGATTTGATATCAATTATGTGGTTACTGGTTGTAAAAGTGATTCATTACCAGTTGCCGCAGCACCAACACAAAGCACAGCGCTGCAAACCAGCCATGCTGATTTAACGGCGGTGCCGCAATACGATTTAGCTGCCAGTGCGGGTGGCGGTGCGTTGGTTATTGCCGAGCACCCTATTGCACGGTTTGAGCTTTCTACCCGTTGGCTGCAACAAAATAACTTACATAATAAAACGCTTACGGTAGTGCCTGTGCGCGGCGACAGTATGGAACATACCTTGTATGACGGTGATTTAACGCTGGTATCGCTAATTGATGACCCTACAGATGCCCGTGAAGGTGTATGCGTTCTGCGGTTTGATGATGAGATTTTTGTAAAGCGTATTCAGTACGACTTTAAAAGTAAAGGCTATAACATTACGAGTGACAACAACGCATACTCTGGCTTTTTTGTTGATGCGGATGATATTAACGCTGGGCGCTTTAGCGTACTTGGCCGTGTAGAACGCGTGTTACAACGAGCACGTAAAGTGGATTGATAATAAAACTGTAAATTAAAGGGATTCTAAAAATGAAAACATTAAAATTAAGCGCTTGCGCTCTTACCGTATTACTGGCTTGTGGTTGTGTTAGTAACGCTGCTGATACTGCCACCCCTGCCCCAACTGAATTAACGGGTATTTATAAAGCGAGCTTTTTTGGCGGCTCTGTGGCTTGGAATATAGATAGTGATGGTACAGGCGTTGCCTGTGAAGAACGCACATCAATGGCTACCAATGCAAAGCTACGTGACATGGTGATTAACGGCGATACCGCCTATGACGTGTATGAATACAAAATTACGAGTGTTACAGATGCTGGCTTTACAGCTAATGGCATAGTTAATCTTGATTTTAAACAAATAAACAAAATGCCCGCTGCCTGTAGGTAGATGAAAACACTTAAATAATAACTAGAGGGAACTATGGCAAAAAGAAATGAACGCAATATCTTATTTTTAGATCTTAACTTATACACTAAAACTTACACACCACATATCACTGGCCTTGTGAATCAATTCACCTTAGATGAGGTAATGAAAAAGGTTGTTGCCTTACGTGAAAAGAATAAAGTTAATGTTGAGTTAGGAACCAAAGAACCTAAAGAGCTGTACCTTGCAGATGTTAAATATGATAAATCCAGTGCTACTTGGCAGTTGTTAATTAATGTTGTTGATACCTCATTAGCAGATGAAGTACACCGTAAAATCGGCGGTGCAGATGATACGCGAAAGGTAAACAGCAAAACCGATGATGTTGGTACTGAGTTTTCGAGCCATGTTATTTTTAAAGGATCTAAAAAGAAAAATACTGTTTATTTAGCCTTGTATGAACAAACCCCCAATTTGCCCGTTAAACTTATTGCTCGCTATTTAAATGAAGTGTTTAAGCGTGTTGCACGTGAGTTTGATAAAGATTTTAATATTAATCACCCGCAAAATATTTTGGACGCAAAAGGTAAGCCTAAAACGATAAGAACTTACTTTAAATGCCACTTTAATGGGCATGCGTCAGACCAGTTTAAAAATGATGTAGATAATGGTGAGTTTAACGATGTAAAGCTTATTACCGGAGAAATGAGTAAAGTTGAAGGTTATGATGTGCAAAAGCACAGCCAGCTTAGAGAAGTACAAATACCAGTAAAAATTGATAAAGCAAAGCTTTTAAAAGCGGGTGGTAATCATAATTGGCTTGCTAAATTTAGACTGGACGTTGCAAAAGATTTAGGCATGCAGGAGCTTAAAGTTTCGTTCAAAGATGAGACGGACGCCTCACATACGGCTAATATAGACGTTGATACAGGTATGTTAGTTAACTCTGAGAAGTATGTTAAAAAAGTAAAAATTAGTGATTTTTCGGAACCTTTAACTACGTCTGTTGATCTAATATATAAACCTATTATTAAGAAAATGCTCGAGCACATATGACATCAAATATTGTTTACCAGCTAACTAGGCCAATATCTTATTTATTATTGCACCACCCCGCTGGGAAAATTTATAACTGGCGTATACCTTTCGTGCTTGCACTACTAAGCGCTGTGTTACTGTTTGTATGTTTTGATGTAGCCACTATAGCGGCTAAAGATGGATTAATAGATCAACTTGCTGGATTTATAACTGGCCTGCCTGGTTTTTTAATTGCGGCGCTCGCAGCAATTGCAACCTTTAACCGCCCGGTTATAGACCAAGAAATGATTGAAGGCCCTACTATTACCATTAAAGTTGGCAATACTAAAATTGAAAATAGTCAGCTTACGCGCCGTGATTTTTTATTAAGGCTATTTGCTTATTTAACGGTGCTAAGTATTTTTTTAGTGATCTTTGTAAAGGTGGCAATGATAGTCACTTTGCCTGCAACTATTGCTGTGTATGGACAGTGGTTATTTGTGATTGGTTTTTTACTGCTTTTTTGGCAGTTACTCGTGTTGTTGCTATTTGGTATGTACTACTTGTGCGAACGTCTAAACATGAATATATGATAAAGCCCCTATTTAGGGGCTTTTTTAGTTTGAGGAGTTAATAATGATTAAATGGCTTAAAACATTTTTTACATACCAAGCGTGTACAGATGAAATTAAAGTAACCGTGGATGGTAAGCGCTTTGTAGCTGATTTAGACTCGCTCGCAAAAAGTGAAGTGGTTAAACAGCAAATAGAGAGTGCAAAGTACTACAAAAACCCATAAACGCCTGTAAGCTGTTTTAAGCGCCTTACTTTACTTTATGGCTACACTGGCTTTGCTGAAAGCTATTTAAACACGCTCAATTGAATTTAAACAGGGTTTAAACATGGTTTAACTCTGATTTAACGGTAAAACTTTTTCAAAATCTGATTTAGCCTTTTTTAACGAGTAATTTATTTTAAGTTCAGATTGCAACGGCTTATTCATGGCAAGTTGCTGTTGGGCTATTAATACATACTCTTCAGTAGAGATGTAACCATCATCTGTGTAGTGATTGTTTATGTAAGTAGTAAGTACGGAGTTTTGCTGGATGGCGATTAGCTTTGTAAGCGTATCGTACATAGTAGGTGATATTTCGTCGGGTTTACCATATTCGACATTTTGAATGGGGCTATTTTGAATAAACATACTTAAGTAGAAGGCAGTTAAACCCACTATAACTAAGAAGATTATTTTTTTTGCTAGCATATCCAGTCCTTGGTTAATTTGGATTTCTCTAATATAGTACTCTGCAAATTATGTTCAAGGGAATTGATAATGAACGATAAGATTTTAAAATTTTTTACTCGTTGTATCAAAATTGATGAAAGTAGAGCGTTACATAAGAACTATTCATTTTGGTTTGCGCTATTAACCCCAGCAATTATTGCATTACTACTTAGTCTAAATTTAACTAGAGAGCTAGTTATACATGAAAGGTTCGATTTTGGTTTTACGGCTGCTCACTTAGATTCATTTATTAAGTATTACAAGTTTCCTATCGGTCTTTTACCAATATCGATATTACTGAGTGTTATGGTTGCCCGTTTTCATGCATCAAAGCAAACCGTTCAACAAACCCACCTCAAAAATTATTTTGAGCATCATGAATATTTTGAGTTTTATTGTAATTACTTAGAAAAACAGCATCACGTTAGCATCCGAAGCCGTGAGTTATATTTACTACTTTATCCTAGTTCTACAATCATGGAGTTTTCACCTAAACCAAGCACTAATATCATTGATAATTTTGTTGAGCTTACTGATAAGTTAATTAATTCTGGTGATGAAATCGAAGTTCAAGAACAAATTGTTGAGCTTTTCGACTTAGTGATTGAATTTGAAAAGAAAAACATGATTTATTTTAAAGAAAACCAATTAGAAGAAGACCGAATGTTGACTCTAAGTATTTTAGAATGGCATGAGAGTATGTCATTTATCCTTAGAGATATTTACTCATTTAAAGGCAATTTAATTAGTTTAGATAGTTTAAATTCAATGACGGAAATATTTAGAGATTTAAATATGAAACTCAAATTATCTAGCGAAGAATAAAAACAACTTGATAACTCTAACAACACAATTTAGCCTATATCCGTAACCCCTCCCCTAACGCTGTAAAGTCTTTTCCAGCGGTTCAATAGTCACTCCCCCCATACACTGGGTGCCACTTAGTAAGTTTATTGGCACTTGGAACATGGAAAACATAACAACCCCAAATACCAAATTTAATTGGTTTGAAGTTTTTAGAGCAGGCACCCAAACTGACTCTAAAGGCGTTACTCATACATTTAGTGAAGCTGATTTAAACAGCGTTGTAAGAAACTTTAAACCTAAAACCGCACCGTTGGTAATTGGCCACCCTAAAATGGACGACCCTGCGTGGGGTTGGGCCAGTGAATTAAAAGCGGTTGGTGGTTCGTTATTTGCTAAAGCTGAGGACGTATGTGCAGAGTTTGCCCAAGCGGTTGAAAGCAAGCGCTACCCTAACCGCTCAGTAAAACTTGAAAAAGTGGCTAATGGCTACCAACTTGCGCACATTGGCTATTTGGGCGGTAAAGCCCCTGCTGTTGAAGGCTTAGCCTGGCAGTTTAACCAAGCTGATGACGCCGATACCCTTACCCTAGAATTTGCTGCCGGTGATATTGACAACATATCGCTGCACACATCAAACGCCCTTACCCGCCTTATGAGCAACTTACGCAGCTTTTTAACTGACCGTTTTGGTAGTGAAGCTGCAGATAAAGTTGTGCCGCATTACGAAGGCGAATGGTTAAAAGAAGAAACCATTATTGCTGAGCACGAACGTGCTAAAGGGATTGAGGGTGAAGGTGCTGAATTTAGTAAAGGCGAAGATGACGCCACCCCACCCACCCAAGAGGACAATGCAATGGATGAAAAAGAAAGAAAGGCGCTGCAAGACCAGATTGATGCAGCTAACGCTAAAAACGCGAAGCTTGAATACGCGCAGCGTGTTGCAGCGGCTAACACCTTTATTAACACCGAAGTAAATAGCGGTAAAGCTCCGCGTTTAACCAATACTGAAGGTGTGGCTGAGTTTATGGCCAAGCTGGATGACGGCGACACCACCTTTGAGTTTGCTGCCGCTGACGGTAATAGCCAGGCGCTAAAACCAGCAGAATGGTTTCAGGGTTTTTTAAAGGGTCTGCCTGAACAAACGGGTTTAACTCACGAGTTTAATAAAGACGACAAAGACGGCGAAGTCACTGACGACAGTGCAGAAACATTGGCAGCGAAAGCGCTTGAATTTCAACAATCACAATCTAGCAAAGGCATTGAAATTAGTATTACTGCCGCGTTAGACCACGTTAAAAAGGCATAGAACCATGGCACAACCAGGATTAATTAGAAACTTTAGCGCTGAAGACGTTATACCGGCTAACCGTTTAGTGGTTGTGTCGGCAGCAGCAGACTTTCATGTTGGGTTGGCGATTGATGCCAGCGCAATGTATGCAGGCGTTACTGAGCAAGGCACTGATGAACATTTACGTGTTGACGTGGTAATGACGCAAAGCGCCCCGATTGAGTTTGGTGAAGCATTAATTGCAGGTACGCCAATTGTGGCTGATAGCGAAGGTAAAGCGGTTGAGTTTGACCCAGCTAACTTTGTGGGTGAAACACAAGTATACGTTGCAGGTTGGGTTATGGAAGATGGCGAAGCCGGTGTGATTGGCGACGTATTTTTAAACCCACATGTAGTAGCAACAATTCCTAGCGCTTAATGCGCTTGGGTTAACTTAAATTTATAAAGTGAGGATTTGCCATGAGTAATGGTATGCCATTTACCCCCGACGTTGAGCAAACGGCCATAGCCATTGCTTATCGTAATAGAGCATTGGTTGCGGATACACTTGCACCTTATTCACCTGTTGGTTTACGTAACTACAAGTGGACCGAATTTAAAAAAGGTGAAAAGTTTACGGTTGTAGACGATAAAATAGGTCGTAAATCAACTCCCAATCAAGTTGAGTTTAGTGTTGAAGAGAGAACAGGCTCAGTGGTTGATCATGGTCTATCTGATGTAGTACCGAATGATGATGTAACTAATGCGCCGGCAAACTACAACCCGCGCACCCATGCTGCGGAAAGCTTAACTGACTTAGTATTGCTTAACCGTGAAATACGCGTTGCAACTATGTATAACAAAGCGGCTAACTTTGGGAGTACTCAATCATTAGCTGCAGCAGGCCACAAGCGTTTAGATGACGACTCGCTTGATATTTTACCGTTCTTTCTAGACATGCTAGATGCGCCGTTAATGCGCCCTAATGCGATGACATTATCGCAATCGGTGGCAACTAAGTTGCGCACTCACCCTAAACTACTAAAAGCGTTTAATGGTACCAGCGGCGACCAGGGCTTAGTGCCATGGAGCTACATTAAAGAAGTGTTAGAGCTTGAGCATGTAACCGTTGGCCAAGCGCGTCTTAATACTGCTAAAAAAGGCCAAGCAGTTAATTTGCAAAAGGTTTGGCAAGATACCTTGTCGTTTACTTACCACGATCCGCTCGCCTCATTTAATAACAACCGCATGACCTTTGCGCTCACCGCGCGCTATGGCTCGCGTACGTCGGGGAACCGTGAGGTTTCTGCTGGTTTGAATGGCGGTGTTGAAATCATGGTAGGCGAAGCCGTACAAGAACAAATTATTGCGAAAGACTGCGGTATTTTGCTAACCAACGTGCTTACGCCAGCGTAATTAATCATTGTTGTTCCCTGTGTAAAGGCCCCAGTACCGACTTGCTCGGGCCTTTTTTTTACTAACTGAGGTGTGCATGTTTACTACAGAACAAGCAGTTATAGACAAAGTTGGCATTAATACGCTGTTGCAATTTGCGTCGAACAAATTTAACGAGCCAGGCAGTCGCGTGACGCGTGATGATGTTGAAGCCGCGCTTTTAAGTGAGACGTACAGTGAGTTGCAAGAGCAAATTAATGCCTGGTATGCGCAAGCACAAAAAAATGTAAATGCAGTTATAGCGGGCTATGTTTCACGGTTTGCGTTAAACCAAGATGATATTAATAACTCTGTTTTACCCGGCATTGCTAACGATTTAATGCATTGTGAGTTAGCCCCTAACATTGCTGATGAAAACCTTAAAGCCCTTAAAAGTAACGCGATGGCGATGCTTGATAAGGTTAGTAAAGGTGTGATCCAAATTAAGGAAGATGCGCCTGCAGGCGTAAGAACTGGGATGCGAACCAAATCTGCAGGCTCTCAGTTTAATTGGCCAGGTTACTAGATTGGCGGGTGTATTTATACACATAACGGGTAATGCACTGCCCCGCTTAACCCAAATTGCAAATGTAAGCGGTAATCCAGCTGATGTATTGGACGACATTGGTGCATTTTTAGACATGGACGTCACCACCCGATTTTTACGGGAAGTAACACCCGAAGGCCGTAAATGGGAGCAGTCGCAAGCAGCAAAAGACCGTGGCGGTTTAACGCTGACTGATGAGCGCAACCTTGCAGGCTCTGTTACGCACAATGTAAACGGAAATACGCTTGAGCATGGCTTAGGCGAAAAGTACGCAGCTATACACCATTATGGTGGTGAAACTGGCCGCAATAAAAGCGTGACGTTACCCGCACGGCCAATACTGGGCATTGCGGCTGTGCAAGAAAATGAGATTAACGACATTATTACTGATTGGTTAATTTAAAGAGCATTTAAATGGCATTTAACTTTGATTTAAACAACATAGAAACCCTGCTAAGCCAAACAATCGTTAATGCAACGGTTGGGTTTGCTAGCGACTTTAACCATGTTCGCGAGCATGCCGTACACAGTGCACAGTTGTTTGTATTGCCATTGGCCGATGACAACACCAATACCAATGAAGTACATGGTATGGATGAGTATCAGGTTAAAGATGTGTTTGCGGTGATGATTGTGATCCCCTGCGCTGCAGGTAATGCCCATAGTGATGCACAAGTTAAGCAATTGCGTAGTGATGTAAAAGCCACTATTGCTGGATGCCAATACCCTGGGTGGGACCCAATAAAGCTTGATAAGGGTCGTACCATTGAGCTTAACAAAAAAACCAATAACCTAATTTACCAGTGCCAGTTTAGTGTAACTGGCCTACATACCGTAACTGTGAAGGTGATGCCATGAGCAAACAAACCGAACAGCAATCAACGAAACACGCTGAACAAAAGGCTGTTGTAAATACAGGCCCGAAAAAGTCCCGCGCGATGACGATTGCCGAAAACGTTAACCAGGCGCTTGCAAGTGCTAAAGGTAACAGAGACGAGCTAGCCGGCGCTTTTAACTTAAAAAGTGGTGAGCTGATTAAAGTGGAGATTAAATCATGAGTTGGCGATTTAAAGACAAACTCATTTTAGCGGATGCCTTGGGCACAACTTTAACGGGCCTACATGCTATTTATGCCAGTGAAGTTGAATTGACCCTTGAAAGCGAAAGCGAAAAAGACGAGCTAGAAACCAGTTATAGCGGTGCCAGCCTTGAGACATTTTACGGTGAGCATATAAGCCTTAATTTTAAAACGCCATTGGCTATGAGTGGCACTGTGGGTAACGAACCTGCATTTGCTCCGCTGTTATTAGCCTGTGGCATGGTGCAAGTGGCTGATGCAAGCAGCGTTACGTTTACAAAAGGGGCAGCTGTTGCAGTTACATGCTTAGTACGTTTTGGTAAAAATACCCACAACATTAGCGAAATGAAAGGCAATGTGAGTTTTGCGCTTGAAAAAGGCAAACCCATGCTTAACTGGCAATTTAAAGGGTTATTTAGTGCGCCGGTTGCAAGTACTGCCGCCCCTGCGGTTGATTGGGACCGTTGGGTGCGCCCCGAAGTGCTCGGCGTAAGTAACAGCAGTGATTTTAAGCTTAACGATGTTAAACGCACCCTGCACAAACTCACAGTCGACTTAGGTAATAACGTGGTATTTGACCGTGCCATTAACCATGAAGAAATAATGATAACCGGTCACGAAAGCAGCGCCAATTTTACGCTAACCGCCGAAGAACTGGCCACCTTCAACCCGTTTGACGATGTTGGCAAAGTGCAAAACTTTGAATTTACCCACGGCACTGCTGCAGGTAAAAAAGTCACCATTATTGGCCGCTATCAAATGCCGTGGCCTAAATACACAAGCCTGGACTCAGAATTAACCGGTTATGAGTTTGACGGTAAGTTAGTGCCCAGCGGTGCTGGTTATGACGAACTGACGATAGTTTTTGAATAAGGGGGAGCGCCTTTTTACCTCTTTTTTATTTACCTTTTACAAGGGAAGAAACAATGAAATTAAAATTACTAACCGAGTTAAAAACTGCATTGATCAGCGCCCCACTTAATTTTGAGTTTGGTGGGGTTATTTTTAAATTTACCGCAAAAATTAAATTGGTATCTGAAAGCGAGCTTAAAACACTCACTGAAAAACAAGGTGCGAATGATGGTGAGATTGTGCGCTCATTGTTAGTGGGTTGGGATGACTTTATCGACGATGGTAAAGACGTACCCTTTGATAAAAGCACCCTTGAAGAAATGCTGGCATACAGCGGCATTACTGCCCGTTTAAGTGTTGAGTGTATTAACGCCCAGTACCGTATCACTGAAAAAAACTAGCCGATGTTGCTAGGTGGTTTTTGGGCGACCTAGCAGCAGACAGTAAAACCATTGATGACGACGAAGCCCATTTTGGTGCACCTAAACAAACAGCGCCAAACAAAGACGAGACATTGTTTGTATTGCCCCCTAACCATGCGGCTGTAGTGGCACTGACTACCGCTAGCAGCCAATGGCAACGGGATAACCAAGGGGTAGAAATTGCCCTTGATTATGCCAGGGCTGATATAGCCTGGCGCTATGCAAATATAACCCTTAATCCCGATGATTTTGCAAAACTGCAAACCCTAGAGCGCACCATAATTGGACTAATAAGGCGACCCGATGAGCAACAACTTGAATTTGGCGTTACGCTTAAGTTATGACGGTAAAGCAGTTACCACCGGTGCGCGCCAAAACGTAAACGAACTAAACCGCATTCCCCAAGCGGTACAACGCCAAGTTGCCGCAAATCAGCAATTAGGTGCCAGCCAAGCCCGTATTATGCAACAGCAAGGCGCAATGACCCGCCAATTGGGGTTAATGAATAGTGCCTACGGGCAAATTGGTGCAACGCTCACTACCTTGGTGGGTATTGGCACCGCGACCATGTTTGTGCGCGATACGGGCGCAGCCCAGTTGCTAGATACACGCCTTAAAGGGCTAACTGGCTCAGCTGAAAACTACGCCAAAGTACAAGAATATTTATTTGCCACCTCTGATCGTTTAAACACCGGTTACACCACCCTTGCCGACTCTTACAGTAAAATTTTAACGCTACAAGAAGTGGGTGTTGTTACTCAAACCCAAGGTAAAGCAATTCTAGAAGGCATGGCTAACGCCGCCGCTAAAACGGGTGCGAGCAATGTGCAGCTTGCACAAAGCTTATTTGGTATGACGCAAGGGATGACTGCCGGCGTTTTACGCGCTGAAGAGTTAAACCAAGTAACAGAGCCTATGCCAGGGCTTTTGCAAAAACTTGATAAAGCAGCAGGTAAAGCTGCCGGTGGTTTTAGGCAAATGGTGAACGATGGCCAAGTAACCAGTCAGATGTTTAAAAACTATCTGATAAAAGCGCTTAACGATTATGCGGGAGCGGCCGAGGCTACCGAGGGTAAAATAAACGCCAGCTTTGCGGAAATGGGGAATGAGTACCAGCGCTTAATACGCAAATACGAAGAGCCAGTAAACTTCGCTGTAACCAGTATTGTTGATTCAATCACCGATACCATGGCGTATTTACGCCAAAATGAAGACGCCGTTGATAATTTAGTATTTGCAACCGGTGCATTAGCTACTGTATTAACGGGTCATTTGGTTGCGGGACTAAGCGCAAGTGCTGCAAGCTATGTTGCTAATGTGGCCGCTAAGAACCGCGCGTTAATTGCTGATGCAGCCCTAGCAAAACAAAACCAGGCCAATGCTGTTTTAGAGCTACAACGCGCCGCACAAATGAAAGCATATGCACAGCATACATTGGCTGTGGCTAATACCACCAACTTACGTACTGCAGCTGTTTCCCGCTTGGCTGCTGCTAATACGCGCTATACAGCAACACAAGCCGCTGCCACTACCGCTACCAATATTTATACTGCTGCCGCTGGGCGTGCAACGCTAGCAGCGCGTGGCCTTAGTGCTGTAATGGGCTTGTTGGGTGGCCCCGTTGGTTTGCTCGTTACCGCTGGGCTTGGCCTTGCTTACTTTGCAAGCCAGGGCGATGACGCTACAGACTCAGTTAATAAACTAAAAGAAGCCAGTAAAGACCTAAACCCGTATGCCAATTTAACCAGTAGCCAGGCACAAGGTTTACTACTAATGGCGCAAGGTCGCATTAAAAATGCGATTCAAATGGCCGATGAAGCAAGGGAGCGTTTTAACAACCCATTCTTAAAGGGTAAGTTCTCGGATGTTGAGGCGGCACAACAGCGCGTTACTGATTTAAAAAACGAAATTGTGGCGCTACAACAAGTGCTTGCCATTAAAGAAACAGAAAAGCCTAAGCCAGCGCCTGTTAGCTCAAGTGCTTTGCCCGATAACATTAAACGCTTAGAAGTAAGCTTAATGGGCGAAGAGGCCCGCTTAAAAGACAGTTACGAAAAGCGTAAGCAAATGGTAATTGCTGCCCGTGAAAACGATGCTGCTAATAAAGTTAAGTACGACGCCATTTTAAAACAGCTTGATGTTAAATACGGTGAAGACCTAAAAGCGATTGTTGATAAGCGTGAAACCGACAAAACACGTATAGAAAATGAAGCTTATCAAAACCGCAAAAATCAATTGCAGAATCAGCTTGATGATCGATTAGCGCAAATTAAAGGTTTGGCTGGACGCGAAGCATTGGAGGTTTATAACCAACACTTAGTAATACACCAAGCCAAAGAAAAAGCCCGTGTTGATGCAGCAAGGCGCGCAACAAAAGGGGTTGCCGCTAATGATGAGGTTGGCGAACTTAAGTACGATACTGACAATCAAGTTTTGCAGATAGAACGTGAAAAAGAGTTGCTACTGTTACGCGGATTCCACACTCAAAAAGAGGCGGATGAACAAGCTCATCAAGATAGAATACGTGCGATACAACTTGATAATGAAAGAGAAAAGTACGATGAAAAGATAGCTAAAGTACAAGGCTATAACAGTGTGCTTGAGCAAGAGGATGTAGGTCATCGGCAACGACTAACAGCGGCGTTTGCTGATCAATATGCACCTGCAATGAAAGCACAACTTGTTGCTTTAGCCGGTTTTGAAGCGCAAACCAATGCGGAGAAAGCTAAAACGGTTGTAGGTATTGGCGCAGCTACCCTTAAAACCATGGCTGGTCAAAGTAAGACCGCGTTTAAAGCCTATAAAGCGTTTGCAATAGCTCAAGCTGTTATTAATACCTACCAGGGCGCTACAGCTGCCTTTACTTCATTGGCCCCTATTCCTATTGTAGGGCCTGTTTTGGGTGGAGTTGCTGCCGCCGCCGCTGTAATGAGTGGTTTACAGCAGGTAAGACAAATTAAAGCACAGCAACCGGCGGGTATTGCGCACGGTGGTTTAGATTATGTGCCGAATGAATCTACCTATGTATTACAACGTGGTGAGCGTGTATTAAGCCCGAAACAAAATACAGAAATTAGCCAAATGGCGCGGCGTTACAATGCTGGCGGCGCAGCTAATGATGGTGGCGGCTCTGGTGTAAATATACATATAACTAACCAAATTACCGTGCAAGGTGGTGCTAATGAGCAAGCATCGCAAGCGGTTGGCCAAGACATAGCACGCCAAGTGGTCGGGGTTGTAGTAGCGAACATTCAAGAAAATGGTTCGATTATTCGAGCAGTACGTGGTGCTGCTTAAGGCAGCGATTTATATTATTTAAGTTAAAAAGGTTTAAACTATGACAGATTGGAAAATTGAAGCGCCTATAAAAGTTGAAATCAAAGTTATTGTTGTTAACGATAAAGGTGATTCTGGTGAAGTTACCTGTGAACTACCCTCAATGGAATTTCCTACACAAGAGACGGTCATCAAAGCGATTAAAGAAGTATCAAAGAACCCTGCCTTGGCCGCCAATGATTTAAGAATTGCGAATCAAAGAGAAACGTTTGATTATATGACCAAAGAACGAATTGGAACGGATATGACATTTGCATTACCAGGAAGCCCTGAAGATTGGTATGAATAACTTTTAGTTGTGTTTTATAACCAGTTAGCTATGATAAATACACTTTACAAACGCTTGACTGTAAAGTGATTTCCAGCCGAAAGCCCATCCCCTAAATTTTATACTCGTTACCAATGTTTTATTATGAAACTTGGTAACGATGCAACCACTCCCCCTTCCTAAACGGCCTAAGCTCTCTAACTTTACGTTAGTGCCAAATAGCCAAATACACTTAAATAAAGCCAATAATGCCACTGAGGTTTACGACCTTGAAGGTGCTTATTGGGAGTTTGAAATTGAACTTGCCAATGTCCCTGAGCGCGATGCGTTAGCGCTTGATGGTTTTATTGCCAGCTTACGTGGCCAAGTAGGCACGTTTACCTTAATTGATTACCGCCGTGAGCAGCTTGATAAAGACTTTACTGGTTATGTGCATGGTGAAAACCAAGACGGTAATATTTTAACTATTGATGGACTCCCCGCTAACCAAACCTTATTAGTTGCTGGCGAACGTATGCAAGTAGGTGTAGGCCAAAACACCGAGCTAAAAGTATTAACCCAAGATTTAGTGACGGACTCACTAGGCAATGCCACAGTAATATTTGAATCTCCCCTACGTAAAATACCAGCAGACAACACCCTAATTAACCTCAGATCTGCATAAGAATTAAAGTCGAGTCACTTTTATACTCGGCTTTTTAGTCTGAAAAGTGTAGGCAATTAATCCAGCCATTAAATTAACCATAAATGAGATGCAGCTGCGGTGCCTT
>NZ_JAQREZ010000036.1:0-46148 GCF_028598715.1 Pseudoalteromonas sp. GABNS16E | reverse complement strand
AGCTAACTTGTACTAATTACCCGTGAGGCTTAACCATACAACGCCAAACGCGTTTTGTGACAGAAACAAGCGACAGAAGTTAATAGCTAAAGTAGATAGATACTTAGACTTAAAAAATATTATCAGATATTTTCCAAATTTAGTTGGTACGTGAAAACGGACTGACACCCTAATTTGCTTGGTAACCATAGCGTTTTGGACCCACCTGACCCCATGCCGAACTCAGTAGTGAAACGAAACAGCGCCGATGATAGTGTAGCATTTGCTATGTGAAAGTAGGACATTGCCAGGCTTCAAATAAGAGAAACCCGTTACAGCGATGTAACGGGTTTTTTGCTGTCTGGGATTTAATAAATAGCCAGACCCATGGCTAACTCACCAGAGAAGTAAAACAGCTCGAAGGCGAGCCCGGCCAACGATAGTGTAGCATTTGCTATGTGACTCTCTACCGCTGTGGGCACTACGACATCGCCAGGCTTCAAATACAAGAAAGCCCGACTCGAAAGACTCGGGCTTTTTTACGTCCGTAGAAAAGTAAAATGCGGACAATTAATGCACACTCATTTATTTCTAGGATGTAGGTCGGGCGAGCGTAGCGACTCCCGACGCAATGATAATGCCCCATTTGCTATGTGACTCTCTACCGCTGTGGGCACTACGACATTGCCAGGCTCCAATTACAAGAAAGCCCGATTCGAAAGAGCCGGGCTTTTTTACGTCCGCAGAAAAGTGAAATACATGTCTTTACGTAATATCACCACCTCCGTAGCGTGGGTTGAGTATCACGAAATCCGCGGATAAGGCTCGCCTTACCAATTACAACCCATTTAACATATAGCTAAGTAGCTGTTTGTTTCTGTTTTAAGCTTTAAGAAAAACAATATTTATTCAACATAGCTAGATTACAAATATAATTTTGCTTTGTTACTGGCTTTGATTTAGGATCAAAATAGTTTAAAACCAAGAACTAATAGCCAGTGTATAGATTATTAATTAGTGCCATATCATTTATATTTTGTTTCTCTGTGTCGGCAGTTGAAGTAACTGATCTGTATCAAGATATATTAAAAGTCGATGATAAAAGTCGAGACACGCGTTTAGCCGCTAGCCGCAAAGCATTACTTAATGTTTTAGTAAAGGTAAGCGGGGATGAAACTGCTGATCAAAATAAGCTTGCTCAACAACGCACCAAAAACATTTCAGATTACATGCTCAAGTTTGAATACGACGAAAAAGCAAATGGACAGCTTAATCTAGTTGTTAAATTTGAAGCGCGTAAAATAAATGAATTAATTAAAGAATTAAATTTACCTCTTTGGGGCGTCCAGCGCCCATTAGTTGCTATTTGGTTAGGTATTGAAGATAACTGGCGTAGAGAGCTTGTTACACAAGAAAGCTATCCTCAGTTAGAGCAGCTTATATATGACAAAGCCGGTCGACGTGGTTTACCCGTTGTAGTGCCACTATTAGATTTACAAGACAGACGTTTGGTTGGCATTCCTGAAGTATGGGGTAATTTTTCAGAGCCTGTTGAAGAGGCGTCGCGCCGTTATAGTGCAGAGCGAAGCATTACAGCAAGAATGTATCAAGAACCCGACAGTGAAACCTGGATTTTAGACTGGCGTTTTACTAATGACGATTTATTTGATTCAAACCGCCTTGAAGGTGATAAACAACAAATAGTAGGCCAGATGATAGACAGCTTAGCGTTGGGATTAGCCAATGAATACGCTATCGACCCTAACGCGTATTATGAACAGGCTGCGGCTACGCTCACCTTAAAAGGCACTCAAAGCTTTGTCGATATTGAACTTGCAAAGCGTCGTCTACAAAGTTTGAGTGTAGTGACGCAAGCAACAATAATGCGCAAAACCCCAGAATTTGTTGAGTTTAAGCTTAACCACACCGGCAGTGTGGGCGATCTTAAAAAAGGCCTTGGCCTTGATAGTGCCTTTAGAGATTATGTTGACCCTCGCGCATTTTACCATGTTGTAGACAAAAACAGTCTTGAGTATCAGTGGGTCGGTCAGTAATGCTAAGTGCTGAGCCAATGCAAATGGCACTACCAGTCACCTTACCTGACGATGAAACATTTGCTTCTTATTTTGGTGGGGAAGACTCTTTAGAGGTAAACCACCTTAAAGCGAGCTTTTCAAAGCTTGCCAACAAATTTCAGTACACTTATTTGTGCGGCTTAGGCGATTCTGGTAAATCCCATTTATTGTACGCAACCTGCATACAAGCCCAAGAGCGTGGGTTGTCAAACATGCTGTTGTCTATGCGTGAAGTTATCGACTTTGGCCCTATGGTTTTAGATGGTTTAGAAGCACTTGATGTATTATGTATTGATGATGTGCACTTAGTCGCTGGCAATGACGCATGGGAAAAAGCCCTTTTTAACTTTTTTAATCGCTTTAACGAGCCCGGAAAAATGTTAGTGGTTACGGCCGATTTGCTCCCCGACATGCTTAATATCAGCTTGCCCGACTTAGAGTCTCGGCTAAAGTGGGGAACTACCTTTCAAATTCGATCAATGAGTGATGATGATAAAGCACAAGCACTGGTTAAGCGTGCGCATATGCGTGGGCTTGAACTAAGCGATGAATGCGCGCGCTTTTTATTGACTCGCTTGAGTCGTGATATGCGTGCTTTATTAGACGTATTAGACAAATTAGATCATGCATCAATGGCCGCACAACGAAAATTAACAATTCCCTTCATAAAATCAACGTTAAAGCTGTAGTAGGTCTAGAATCTAGGCCCTGCTTTCAGTTATCATTAGTCAACAAAATTGTAATCACCTTCTGTGAAAGATCAGGTATCGAATGAACTTAGAAAATATTTTAGCGCAAGCACTTGAGGCAGTTGCCAGTGCCAGTGAAATCGCGCAACTAGAAGAGATCAGGGTTAATTACCTTGGTAAAAAAGGCGAAATCACAAGCTTACTTAAAACACTGGGTAAAATTGCTCCTGAAGAACGTAAAGAAGCAGGCCAAGTAATTAACCAAGCTAAGCAAGATGTACAAGCTGCCATTAACGAAAAGCGTGAGCTATTAGCAAGTAAAGCGCTTGAAGAAAAGCTAGCAGCTGAAACAATTGATGTAACTTTACCAGGGCGCGTAATGCCTACGGGTGGCCTTCATCCGGTAACACGCACAATCGAGCGTATAGAAAGCTTTTTTGGCGAGCTAGGTTTTGCTGTTAAATCAGGCCCAGAAGTAGAAGATGATTTTCATAACTTTGATGCGCTAAATATTCCTGAGCATCACCCAGCGCGTGCTGATCACGATACCTTTTATTTTAATCCTAAGTTAGTACTGCGTACCCAAACAAGTGGTGTGCAAATTCGTACTATGGAAACAGAGCAACCGCCACTGCGAATTATTTCGCCAGGTCGAGTATATCGTAACGACTACGACCAAACGCATACTCCTATGTTTCATCAGGTAGAAGGTTTAATGGTTGATACTGATGTAAGCTTCACAGAGCTTAAAGGTATTTTACACGACTTCTTACGTAACTTTTTTGAAGAAGACATGGAAATTCGTTTCCGTCCTTCATTCTTCCCATTTACAGAGCCTTCAGCTGAAGTAGATGTTATGGGTAAAGACGGTAAATGGCTTGAAGTATTAGGTTGTGGCATGGTTCACCCTAACGTACTTAAGTCAGTAGGTATTGACCCAGAAAAATACACCGGTTTTGCTTTTGGTATGGGCGTAGAGCGCTTAACCATGCTGCGCTATGGCGTAAATGACTTACGTGCATTTTTTGAAAATGACTTAAAATTCCTAAACCAGTTCCGTTAAGAGTGAAAATATAAAATGAAATTTAGTGAAAAGTGGTTAAGAGAGTGGGTAAATCCTGCTATTGATACGCAAGCTCTTTCGGAACAGCTTTCTATGGCTGGCCTTGAGGTTGACGCAGTTGAGAGCGCGGCAGCGGATTTTAACGGCGTAGTGGTTGGTGAAGTTGTGGAGTGCGCACAGCACCCAGATGCAGATAAACTTCGCGTTACTAAAATCAATGTAGGTGGCGATGAGCTACTTGATATTGTGTGTGGTGCGCCAAACTGTCGCCAAGGCATTAAAGTCGCTGTTGCAACAGTGGGTGCTGTTTTACCGGGCGACTTTAAAATTAAAAAAGCCAAATTACGTGGTCAGCCATCACACGGTATGCTGTGTGCCTTTGTTGAGCTAGGTATTAGCGAAGAAGGCGACGGCATCATGGAATTGCCAAGCGATGCGCCAATTGGTACAGACCTGCGCGAATACTTAGGCCTTGATGACAACATAATTGATGTGGACTTAACGCCAAACCGTGGTGATTGCTTAGGTATAAAAGGTCTTGCACGCGAAGTAGGTGTATTAAACAGCGTTGATGTAAACGAGCTACAAATTCCAGCTGTTAGCGGCACTATTGACGATGAAGTACCTATTGAACTTGTTAATTCTGATGCGTGTCCGCGTTACTTAGGGCGTGTAATCAAAGGCATTAGCCTTGATGCAGAAACACCGCTTTGGATGGTTGAAAAGCTTCGCCGTAGTGGTATTCGCTCAATCGACCCTGTTGTTGATGTTACTAACTATGTATTACTAGAACTTGGCCACCCAATGCATGCATTTGATTTAAATGCAATTGAAGGCGGCATTAAGGTTCGCAGTGCCAATGCAGGCGAAGAGTTAGTATTGCTTGATGGCAATACTGCAAAACTGAACGAATCAACACTTGTGATAGCCGATCATAATAAAGCACTTGCAATTGCCGGTATTTTTGGCGGTGAGCAATCAGGTGTTACAGAAAAAACGTCTGATATTTTATTAGAAAGCGCGTTTTTTAACCCAGTCGCAATTGCAGGTCAAGCCCGTAGTTACGGCTTACATACCGATGCATCACACCGCTATGAGCGTGGCGTAGATTTTACCCTGCAACACGATGCAATGGAACGCGCAACTGCTTTATTACTTGATATTGTTGGCGGTGAAGCAGGGCCTGTTGTAGAAGCTGTGGCTGCTGATAAACTGCCAAAGGTGACAGAAGTACGCCTACGTCGTGCGCGTTTAGACCGAGTAATTGGTCATCATATTGACGATGAGAAAGTGACTGATATTCTGACTCGTTTAGGGTTAGACGTTAAGTTTGAAAACGACAGCTGGAGCGCTGATATTCCAAGCTACCGCTTTGATATTCGTATTGAAGAAGACTTAATTGAAGAAGTTGCTCGTGTTTATGGTTACAACAGTATTCCAAATGTTGCGCCAACCGCAAAATTAAAAATGACTACACATGACGAGTCAACAATTGCGCTAAGTAAGTTTCGCAATACGTTAGTGACACGTGGCTACCAAGAAGCAATTACGTACAGCTTTGTAGACCCTAAAGCACAAGCTATTATACACCCACAAAGTAATCCGCTTATACTGCCGCACCCAATTTCAATTGAAATGTCGGCTATGCGTGTAAGCTTAATGCCAGGGCTTTTAGCATCGGTTGCGTATAATCAAAACCGTCAACAACCACGTATTCGTTTATTTGAGCATGGTCTTAAATTTATCAGCGACGACAGCGCAGAAAATGGCCTGCAGCAAGTCCCTGTCATTGGCGGTGTGATCACTGGCCTTGCACACGGCGAGCATTGGGTTGAGCAAAAACGCAACGTTGATTTTTACGACTTAAAAGGTGATGTTGAAGCCTTATTAGCAATCACCAACGATACAAGCCTTTTTGAAATTAAAGCAGAGCAGTCAGACGGATTACACCCAGGCCAATCAGCAGTTATTTATGTTGAAGGTAAAAAGGTAGGATTTTTTGGTGCTCTTCATCCTCAAGTGCAAAAATCGTTAGATATCAATAACGCAACTTTTGTATTTGAAATAGAAATGTCTGCAATAGAAAAAAGAAATTTACCGCAAGCTGTAGGGGTTTCAAAATTCCCTTCAAACCGCCGCGACATCGCGATTTTAGTGGCTGACAGCGTTAATTCAGGTGATATTTTAAGCACAATAGAAAAAGTTGGCGGAAATCAATTGGTTGACCTAAACTTATTCGATGTGTATAAGGGCAAAGGTATTGAGCCAAATTATAAGAGTTTGGCGATTGCTCTAACACTGCAGGCGGTTGATAGAACACTCGAAGAGAAAGATATCAATCTGGTAGTTGATAACGTGGTGGCCACATTGGCCGAAAAGTTTAATGCATCGTTGAGGGACTAGATATGGCGCTTACTAAAGCCGACATAGCTGAACACCTATTTGAAAAGCTCGGGATCAATAAAAAAGATGCCAAAGATTTAGTTGAAGCGTTTTTTGAAGAAATCCGCTCAGCGCTTGAAAAAGGCGAGCAGGTTAAGCTCTCTGGATTTGGTAACTTTGATCTTCGTGATAAAAAAGAAAGACCAGGCCGTAACCCGAAAACAGGAGAAGACATTCCTATTTCGGCGCGCCGCGTGGTGACCTTTAGACCAGGTCAAAAGCTTAAAACCCGTGTAGAAGTGGGCACAAGCAAAGCAAAATAAAAAAGGGCAGCGTAAGCTGCCTTTTTTATTTAAGAAAACCATCTGGCATCATGTTTTAAAACACATTAAATGCCAGGGGTTTTGCTTACCTAAAATTCTCGCGGCGATACAAACTCACCGTTTTGTATTTGTTCATACGTTTGTTGAGCAAGGGCATCGAGCGCATCTAAATTTTTACCATCGCTCATCAGTTGGTGCTCAATGGGTAGTAAATCTATATTCTCAATGCCAGCGCTTTGCGCCACTTTCGAAAAAATGTAAGCGTGCTTATATTTATCATGTTTATAAAACAAGCTGATTAACGAGGTATACACTTCAGGGTTTGGCTGTTGACCTTGTTTATTTAGCTCAAGGGTTTTATATAGCAAATCAATTGTTTTTTCATCGTCAGACTTAATGTAATAAGAGGCTAGATAAAACTGCATTTCTGCACTATCGGTTACGCTTTCATCATTTTCCATTGCAAGTAAACGAGTCAGCGCACTTTGCTCATTGTTACGTGACCAATGATAGTAAAGCAAACCTGGGTGGTTAGTGTTTTTTGTGTCTTGATAAAGTCGGGTCATCTCTTTAATGCTAGTAAGCTGACCTTCAATACGCGATGTTGTTTTAGACTTTAGTTTAATATGTTCTATTTTTGCGGCTAAAGTAATACATTGATTATACGACTCAAATCCCTTAAGCAATTGGTATTTGTTTTCATCTGTGGGTTTTTTATATTCTATATAGCGTTTTAAAATAACCTCTGAGCGCTCATTTTTACAATGGCTATCTTTATTTAAATCACTACAAAAGCCAGGTGTTTCTTTACATACCTGAGCGAGAGTCAGTGGTTCTTCGCATCCTGTTAACGCTAGCATTGTTAGTATTGCGCTTGCTCTTAAAACCATCCCTTAACCTCAAATGAATATATACATTACTATTCTAGCGCAATCATTTGTGCGCTAACAGTAGAGAATAACTTTAGATTAACTTAGAATAGCCCTGCCTGAAGTGCATTACTCTCAAAATCTAATGCATTTTTAAAGGCTATCCGTTCAAAATGATTAAATTAGGTAAATAAAATGACCTCATCTCACGAATTAGAATATACAAATAGTTGGCAAGAACGCCAAGATTACGCTGAAAGCATGCAACCTATCATTGGTAAGCTTTATCGTAACCGTGGCATAGAAATCGCTGTATATGGCCGTCCTCTCGTTAATGCCAGTACTATCGATATTATCAAATCACACAAAACTGTAGCGCAATTTGAAGGCACTAAATTACGTTTACGCGAAAGCTTTCCGTTTTTAGAAGCCATTAGTAAAATGGAGCTAAACTCAGCACGTATTGATATTGGTAAACTTGCTTATAGCTATTTGTACAGCGATGCTGCTAATGGCCGCACAGTTGATGAATTTGTTAAAAACGAATTAGCCGAAATTGCAGACTCACCAGCCAAAGAGCCGCGTGATGTTGTATTGTATGGCTTTGGTCGTATAGGGCGTTTGTTAGCACGTTTACTAATCGAAAAATCAGGCCCTTATGCCGACTTACGTTTACGCGCAATTGTGGTACGTGGCGGTAAAGAAGGCGACCTTGAGAAACGTGCAAGCTTACTGCGTCGTGATTCAATTCATGGTCCATTTAATGGCTCAATCACAATTGATACGCAGCGTAATGCAATTAAAGCGAATGGCAGCTACATCCAAGTGATTTATGCTAACTCGCCAAGTGAAGTTGATTACACCGCTTACGGTATCGAAAATGCGCTCGTAGTTGATAACACTGGTATTTGGAAAGACGAAGCAGGCCTTGGTCAGCACTTAGAGTCTAAAGGGGCTGCAAAAGTACTATTAACAGCACCGGCTAAAGGCAACATTAAAAACATTGTTTATGGTGTAAATAACCAAGACATTAAGCCTGAAGATAAAATCGTGTGTGCAGCAAGCTGTACCACCAATGCGATTACGCCAACGCTTAAAGCATTAAACGATAAGTTTGGTATTAATAACGGCCACGTAGAAACAGTACACTCTTACACAAACGATCAAAACCTTATTGATAACTATCACAAAGCAGAGCGTCGTGGACGAGCTGCTGCACTTAATATGGTAATTACCGAAACAGGGGCAGCTAAAGCGGTATCTAAAGCGCTTCCTGAGCTTGAAGGTAAGCTAACAGGTAATGCTATTCGTGTGCCTACACCTAATGTATCGCTTGCTATATTAAACTTAAACCTTAATAGCAGCACCTCTGTTGAAGAGCTAAATGCGTTTTTACGCGAAACAGCACTGCATTCAGAACTGCGTGACCAAATTGATTACACCGCATCAACCGAAATCGTATCTACCGATTTAGTCGGTAGCCGCTACGCAGGTGTTGTAGACTCGCAAGCAACAATTGTTGAAGGTAACCGCGTTGTTTTATACGTATGGTACGACAATGAATTTGGCTACAGCTGCCAAGTAGTTCGTTGTATGCGTGATATGGCTGAAGTTGCTTTCCCAAGCTTACCTCGCTAATTTAAACGCAATTATACTAAGCCAGCTTTTTTGCTGGCTTTTTTAGTCGCGTTATATTTTTAAAGTGTACCCTGTGTGGTAGGCTTTAATTATTGAAATGCTTATTTGGTTTCATTCAATAATGCATTTTACTATTTAACCTGCATTCTGCTGAGATAGCTCAATTATCCACAGTACAGGTTTTTAAATAGTGTCAGTTCTGCACTTTTAGGCCGCTCTTTTTTGTAATTTAGTAACCAAAAATAGAGTCAATTTAATCCAAAATATCAACGTGCCTAACAAAGCAGATAAACTTATTCTACCTTAAGGTTTTTTCATGAAAATCAGCAGCAATTTTGATAGTGGTAACATAAAGGTTATCGAAGCCAACGATCCGTTAAATATTCAATTAGAGATAAACAACGATCACCAGTCTGAATTTTACCAGTGGTTTCACTTTCGTCTAGAAACAACGCCTTATCAACTGCATAAGTTAAACATTAATAATTTAGAAAACTCTGCCTACCCAGATGGATGGGAAGGCTACCAAGCTGTTGCCTCATACGACCGTCAAACATGGTTCCGTGTGCCCTCAAATTACGAAAATGGCACGCTTACATTTGAACTAGAGCCTGAATGCCCCAGTGTATATTTTGCTTACTTTGCGCCATATAGCTACGACCGTCATTTAGATTTATTAGCCTGGGCGCAAAGCGAAGAGCTTTGCCAATTACAAACATTAGGTGAAACACTTGATGGCCGTGATATGAGCGTGCTTAAAATTGGTCAGCCTAGTGAAGATAAAAAAACAATCTGGATCACAGCGCGCCAACACCCAGGCGAAACTATGGCAGAATGGTTTGTAGAAGGGCTATTACACAAACTACTAGATGATGAAGACCCGCATGCCGCTGCTCTTTTATCAAAAGCTGTATTTTATGTAGTACCAAACATGAACCCAGATGGCAGCGTACGTGGTCACCTTCGTACTAACGCAAAAGGCGTTAACTTAAACCGTGAATGGCAAACGCCTAGCATGGAAAATAGCCCAGAAGTGTATTTAGTACTGAATAAAATGCGCGAAACTGGCCTCGATATGCATTTAGATATACACGGTGATGAAGCTATTCCTTATAACTTTGTGGCAGGCAGTGAAGGTATTCCAAGCTACGATGACCGCTTAAAAGACTTAGAAGATAGCTTTAAAGCAGCGCTACTTACTATAACGCCAGAGTTTCAAGATGAGCACGGTTACGATAAAGACGAGCCGGGCAAAGCTAATTTAACAGTTGGCTCATCTGCAACGGCAGAAGAATTTAAAGCACTTACTTACACAATTGAGATGCCTTTTAAAGACAATAACGACTTACCAGACCCAGATTACGGCTGGTCAGACCGCCGCTCGTATCAATTTGGTCAAGATACTTTAGCGGCAATCGTAAATGTCGTTGATAAATTAAGATAAATTAGTATAAGGTAAGGGCAACATTAAAATGTTGCCCTTTTTTATTACAAAATTAACAAATAATAAAAGTGCGCAATAGCTTAGTTATCGTATTACCTAGCTCTGAGTAAGTAATAAACAATCAACAGTCTCAAATAAAATAATAAGAGGTATTTAGCGTGGATGCATTCGGACAACTTTTAGATAGCCTAGATGGCATGTTAGGGGGCGCAGTTTGGTTTCCCTATGTGCTGCTAGGAGTCGGTCTATTTTTTACTATTTATTTAAAGTTCCCACAAATTCGTTATTTCAAACATGCGTGTAAAGTAGTTACAGGCAAATTTGATAAAAAAGGCACCGAGGGTGACACAACTCATTTTCAGGCACTGGCTACTGCGCTCTCTGGTACGGTAGGTACAGGTAACATTGGTGGGGTAGCCTTGGCTATTTCTATTGGTGGCCCCGCGGCATTATTTTGGATGTGGATGACGGCATTTTTTGGTATGACCACCAAATTTGTAGAAGTTACGCTTTCACATAAATACCGCGAAAAAACCCAAGATGGCACCATGGCGGGTGGCCCTATGTATTACATGGATAAACGCCTAAACATGAAGTGGCTTGCTATTTTATTTGCCGTTGCCACTGTAATTAGCTCTTTTGGTACGGGCAGTTTGCCACAAATTAACAACATAGCGCAGGGTATGGAAGCCACATTTGGTTTTGCACCTATGGCAACCGGTGCTGTGTTATCTATTTTACTTGCGTTGGTTATTTTAGGTGGTATTCGTCGTATTGCTGCTATTACATCACGTGTTGTGCCCATTATGGCCGTGATTTATATCATAGGTGCGTTAGGTGTTATTTTTTATAACATTGAAAACATCGGCCCTTCGTTTGCGTCAATATTTGTTGATGCATTTACAGGCTCTGCTGCAGCCGGTGGCTTTTTAGGTGCCTCTTTTGCGTATGCATTTAACAGAGGTGTAAACCGTGGCTTGTTCTCAAATGAGGCCGGTCAAGGTTCTGCACCCATTGCCCACGCATCGGCAAAAGCGGATGAACCTGTGTCTGAAGGCATGGTGTCAATTTTAGAGCCGTTTATCGATACCATTATTATTTGTACATTAACAGGCTTAGTTATTTTATCGTCGGGTGTGTGGAATGAAAAATTCGAAACACATTTTGAACGATCGTCAATGAGCATTATTAAAGGTGACTACTCAGAAACCAACGAAGCGCAGCGCCAAGAGCTATACAATTACCTAAACGGTAACGATAGCAAGGTAGAGCTATTCAACGGCAACATTGATGTAGTTAATGGCGAGCCAACAAGTAATGGCTTTACCGTATTACATTCACGCTCAATTGGTGAAGACATACGTTTTGGTATTACCGACAAACATAAGTACACAGGTATTGTTGAAGTTAAAAACGGCATGCCAACCGACGACAGCATTAGTTTAATTGGTAAATCGTTAGTGCACTCAGCAGAGCTGACAACCAAAGCGTTTACCCGAGGCTTTTTTGGCGATAGCGGCCAATACATAGTATCGATAGGCTTATTGTTATTCGCGTTTTCTACTGCCATTGCGTGGTCGTACTACGGTGACCGTGCCATGATTTACTTACTTGGTAATCGCTCAGTTATGCCGTATCGCGTATTTTATGTTGCCGCGTTCTTTTGGGCTTCGTTTGCCGATACCACTTTAGTATGGAAATTAGCAGCCGTTGCAATTGTCGTTATGACCTTGCCTAACTTATTTGGCATTATGTTATTGCGCAAAGAAATGAAACAATCCGTAGATGACTACTGGGTTAAATTCAAAAAAGACAACGAGCAATAAAACAAGTACAATAAAAGGCGCCGCAAGGCGCTTTTTTTATGCGTAGTATGGAGAGTAGTATGGCGATTATTCATTGCCCCAAATGTGCAAAATCAATTTCAGATAAACATCAGCAGTGTCCGCATTGCAATAGTAACATTGGCGCGCTTAACTCTGAGCAGGTACAACAGCTTCAGCGCGAACAGCGAATTAAAAAACAGCAAATGTTTATGAACCATTCTTTCTTGGCGCTCATACTATTTTTAGGTGGCTTTTTTTGCTTATACTTTTTACAACCCGCAAAAGAAACCCTGCAATGGTACGCGTATACAGTAGCGATTGGTGTTGGCTGTATTTGGTACTTAGTAAACCGCGTTATTTTAGTGACTCTAAAAAAGAAAAGATGACATGAATATTGACAACCTTGTACAAAATATAACCCCAGAATTATTTGAGCGTTTACAGTACGGTGCTTCAACCGGCAAATGGCCCGATGGCACGCCGCTCTCTGATGAGCAAAAGCAACAAACGGTGCAACTTGTTATGCTTTACCAAGCTAAAATAGCGCAATCAAACGAGCAATTTACCATTGGCGCTAATGGCGAAATGATCCAAAAGACAAAAGCACAACTACAAAAAGAATTTAAATCAGAAAACGAAATAGCTAGGTTTAGTGAACATGATCTTTAAACACCTTTTTACACCTAAGTGGAAACACCCAAAGCAGCAAGTTCGTCTAGACGCAATTGAAAAACTTGATGTAGAGCGCGACGCATCAATTTTAAGCACATTAGCGCTGGAAGATAACTCAGCCGAAATACGCCGCAAAGCATTACAAAAAGTAAATAACTTACCACTGTGGTGGAAAGCCTATAAACAAGATCACGCGCTAAAAGATGTAGCCGAAATACAAATTTCAAACGCAGTGTTAAACAACGAAAGCGCACTGAGCACGCAAATTAAAAGTGAGTATATAGACCGTTTTGCACCGGTTAAAACACTAGAAAAGCTCGCCTTTGCAGAGAAAGAACTGCAAGTACGCGTTAAACTTTTAAAGCGCTTAGCTAATCCTAAATTAATTGAAAAAGCGTTTAAAGAGGGCAGCGAAGAGCTTCAAAGCCAACTTGTAGAGCTCGTTATAACGCATCAACTTATTAAGCCATTAGTAAAGCACGCTAAAGGCGATGCTAAGCAGCAGCTTGAGCAACACATTGAAAACGAACGCTTAGCGATTGAAATGCCCGCTCAGGTAGAGAGCGCAACACGCGTTATTTTAGCAAAGCTAAATGCCCTGCGAGATAAAAACGATTACGCCATAGTAAACCCACAAGCCGGCGAATTAATGGCGCAGTGGCAAGCACTTGAACTTAAATGGTTAAGCGAAGAGCACGTTAAAGAGCTAGATAAAAAATACATCAGCATTACTGATAAACTCGATGCGCATATTGCTACGTTAAAAGCTCAGCACGAGCAACAACAGCAGCGTTTAGCCGAGCAACAACGCCAATTATTAGCCCTGGCAACACTTGAGGCATTGAGCGAAGAAATAGAAAACGCGTTGCAATTAGGCATAGAAACCCCAGAGCAAATTCAGCAAGATTGGTTAGAGGCTAAAGTAGCGCAAGCTAAGCAAACGTTAACCGATGCCCAACACGGCGATAACGCACAAACTAAGCAAGTTATTACAAAGCTTGAAAAACTATTCAATCAGGTGGCTAAACTACCAGAGCTTAGTAGCGCAATTGCACAGTATAAAATTGCTTTTGAACAGCTTAAAGAAATTGAGCCTGCGCAGCAGTTAGCTGATTACGATGATGTTTTAACTCGTTTTAATAACGCATTTAAACAAACTCGTAGCCATTTAAATGTGGTTGATGGGGCATTGCAGCAAAACTTTAAATCGCAATTAAATACGCATAAAAAGCAGTTTTTAGCGCAAATGAGTGAGCTGACAAAACCGCTTGAAAAAAACCAAAGCACAGCCAAACGTAAAGCACGCGATGTAAAACGCCTTATTGAGCAAGGCCGCTTTAATGTTGCTTTTGGTGTATTTAAAGGCTTTGAAGAGTTGTTTGATAAGTTAACACCGCAATTTCAGCAGCCACTAATAAACTTAAAAGCCGATTTAGAAGCACAACTTGCAGAAGCAAAAGATTGGCAAAAATACGCAGCCGCGCCAAAACGCGAAGCCTTACTTGAAGAAGTGGCAGGGTTAGTCGACCAACAGTGTGACGACCCACAACAGCGTGCAGAGCAAGTTAAAGCCTTTCGTAAGCGTTGGAACGAGCTTGGCCGTTTAGATACAGAGCAAGAAAAGCAACAAGGTGAGCAGTTTGATAGCAACATAGAGCTGTTGTTTGCACCGTGTCGTAGTTACTTTGCCGAGCAAGAAGTGGCGCGCGAAGCTGCAAAAGCCCAGCGTGAAGTACTGATAAACGATATGCAAGCACTAAGCGAGCAAGACACCGCTATTGAAAGCTTTGATTGGAAGCAGTTTGAAAGCCAATACAACCGTTTAAATAAAGCGTGGCGTAGCGTGGGTAAAGTTGACCCTAAAACATACCGCGTATTAAACGAAAGCTTTAAAACACAGCAGCAGAGCGTACTTGCTATATTAAATGCATACCATAAAGGTAACGCAGCACAAAAAAATGCCTTAGTGGAGCGCGCCTCAGCGCTTTCGCAAAGTGAAGATTTAGCTGCAGCATGCCAAGAGTTAAAGCAATTACAACAGCAATGGCAAAGTATAGGTTTTGCAGGTTTAAAAGCCGAAAATGCGCTGTGGCAAAAGTTTCGCCAGTATAACGATGAAACCTTTAGCAAACGTAGCAGTGAGTTTGAGCAGCAAAAGCAGGCTCAAAACGAAACAGATAAACAAGCTGCAATAGAACTGGCTGAGCTAGAAAGTGCCCTTGAGCAAGTAAATCAAAAAGCCCAATTGCATGACCTAGAAACCAAAGTAAAAGGCTACGCACAATATAAATCGCTTGCGTCAAAAGTGGCAGCATTATTAAGTGCTATTGACGAAAAGCTAACTTTACTTACAAGCCAAGCGCAGCATGCGCAATTTGAAGCGCTGATCACTGCACTTGAAAACAACGATGTAGTGCCAAGCCAATTTCAAGCTCCGTTAGCGACGTCGCTTAGTAGTGAACAACTTATTACAAGAATGGAAATTCTTGCCAATGTAAGCTCGCAAAATGCAGCGCTTAGAATGGCAGAGCAAGTCGCCATGCTTGATGATAAACACCGTGGTGAGCATGCTGATTTAAACTATTATTTAAAGCAGCTATTAGCGCTCAGTAAGGGTTCAGTTGAGCCTGACACACTAGCTAAAATTAAAACCATTTTTACAGCATAATATGTAATTAGCTTGTATTAAATACAGGTATTGCATAATAAAAGCCGCTGTTTAAGCGGCTTTTTTATAATTACAACGAGGATAAAGGTTAGCATGAGAATTTTATTACTGTTTTTAACCACACTATTTTTAAGCGCATGTAATTCTACACAAGGCGTGTCTGTTTACTCATTTACCAGCTCAGAAGTAGAAAGTGTGCTAGGTAAACAGTTGCCTAAGTTAAGCGAAAAGGTGAGCTTAATGGGGCTGCCAGTGCAGTTTGATGTAAACGATTTAAGTGTAAATATTGGTCCAGATAACCGTGATGTAGTAGTACTTGGTGCAGACTCCAGTGCAGAAATAAATGCATTTGCACTAAAATACCCAGTACGCTTAAAGCTACAAATTGAAGGCAGCCCATTTTACGACAGTGAAAAAAAAGCCGTGTTTTTACGCAATGTTAAACTACTAGATTCGAGTGTGGATGCTGGTGGCTTTAAAGGTAATTTAGCGGCGCTTGATAATGAAGCGATGGAAGTAATTAATGCTTTTTTAGCTCTCAACCCTGTTTATACGTTAAATATGGACGACCCTAAAATGATGCTGCTAAGCAAATTACCCCTTGATATGAAAGTGGTTGAAGGGGCAATTAAATTAGTACCGCGCCTTTAATATACAGCACACTGCTTGCGATAGTTTTTTTACCCAAACGTTTGGTTAATTAGATCGAGCCCAGTAAAATATACGTATTAATTAGCCTGTTTCTCAGGCTAATTAGGTTTTTATAATGGCAGCTTCGCGCAGCATACCTACCTCAAGACTCTCTCGATTTGCAAAGCTTGGCTCCTTAGCCGGTGGTGTTGCAACCAACATGCTTATAGATGGCACTAAAAGTGCGCTTTCGGGTAATGGTTGGAATAATAAAGCTTTACTCTTACAACCTAAAAACATAGAAAAACTAGCTGTTCAGCTAGCACACCTTCGTGGTGCTGCCATGAAACTAGGGCAATTACTGTCTATGGATGCTGGCGAGCTATTAAGTCCTGAACTTACTCAATTACTCGCATTGCTTCGCGCTGATGCAAACCCAATGCCGCACAATCAATTAGTTAAGGTACTTAAAAGTGAATGGGGTGAAAACTGGCTTAATCGTTTTTCGCATATTGAACTTAGGCCATTTGCAGCGGCGTCTATTGGCCAAGTGCACTTAGCTTATCAAGAAAATGGTGAAAAGCTGGCGGTAAAAATTCAATACCCAGGTATAGCGCAAAGTGTACATAGCGATGTAGACAATGTTATTGCACTATTAAACATTGCGCGGTTAATCCCTAAAGAGCTTGATATACAGCCACTAATAAATGAGGCTAAAGCGCAGCTACTTGCCGAGGCTGATTATGAACGCGAGGCACACTACCTTAAAAGATACGGTGAGTTGCTAAGCCAGCACGTTAATTTTAAAGTGCCTAAAGTATATGGTGTTCACAACACTAAACGCATTTTGGCAATGGAGTATGTGCAAGCAACGCCTATAGAAGCGCTTAGTAATTTACCTCAAGGTGAGCAAAATAACATTGCAGCTAGGCTCATAGATTTATTTTTTAAAGAAATGTTTGAGTTTAAGCTAATTCGAACCGATCCTAACTTTGCTAATTTTCATTATCAGACCCAGAGTAAGCAAATTGTGTTATTTGACTTTGGGGCAACCCGAGAGATCTCGAATAAGTTGAGCAAGGCTTACCTGTCACTATTTATTGCAGGCACTGAAAACAATAGGGCGGGCGTGTTAAGCGCAGCACTAGAAATAGGTTATTTTAAAGATACCCTACTAGATTCTTACAAAAGCCATGTTATTGATTTGTTTTTAATGGCGTGTGAGCCGCTAAGAACCACTGGCGAGTTTGATTTTAAAAACAGTCCCTTAGCAACGAATATTAAAAATGCAGGGCTAGAGCTCAGCGCACAGTCGCAGCAATGGCATACACCGCCCGTTGATGCGTTGTTTATTCATCGTAAGCTAGCTGGGCTTTATTTAATTGCGGCAAAGTTAAATGCAAAAATAGATATTAACGCTTTATTTAAGCCTTATATTAAAGGCCACTTTATTTAACTGTTTAGCGCGTCACTTTATGGCATAATAATCGTGATATTTCGCGAGGATGATGCAATGATAAAACAATTTTTAAATGACCCCAAACTTTTACTTAATGCGGTAGGAGAGGGCATTTACGGCTTTGATTTATCGGGCAATGCGGTGTTTGTTAACCCAGCCGCTGAACGTATGACTGGCTGGAAAGCCAAAGAATTGTTGGGCAAAAAAATACACCAGTATCATCATCACAGCCACGCCGACGGCTCTCCTTATCCAGCCGATGAATGCCAAATATATTGCACCATGTTTGATGGCAAACGCCGCGAGGTTAAAAACGAAGTATTCTGGCGTAAAGACGGCACCTCGTTTGCAGTAGAATACACATCAACCCCCGTTTACAGGCAGGGTGAGTTAATTGGTGCGGTCGCGGTATTTCGCGATATATCGGCGCAGCAGCAAACCCAAAACGAGCTTAAGCAAGCGCTTGAGCAAGTTAAGCATTTGAGTGAGCAGCTGCAAGATGAAAATAACTACCTAATTGCAGAGCTTAACGAAGACTGGCAAGACTCAGGTTTAGTTGGCCAAAGCCATGTTTTTCAAGCTATGTTGGCGCAAATTAAACTCGTTAGCGAAACCGACAGCACAGTATTAATTTTAGGTGAAAATGGAACGGGCAAAGAGCTGGTGGCGCGTAACTTACACCGGTTAAGTAAACGCAGTAATCAAGCTTTTATAAAAGTGAACTGCGCAGCGTTTACGCCAAGCTTGTTGGAGTCTGAATTATTTGGCCACGAGCGCGGTGCGTTTACCGGTGCAAACGAGCGACGTAAAGGTCGCTTTGAGCTGGCCGACAAAGGTACGCTGTTTTTAGACGAAGTTGCTGAGCTGCCATTAGAAGCGCAAAGTAAATTGCTACGGGTATTACAAGAGCAAGAGTTTGAACGGGTTGGCGGCAGCACAACGCTTAAGGTAAATATTAGAGTATTGGCGGCAACCAATCGCGACTTATGGCAAATGGTGCAAAAGGGCACCTTTCGAATCGATTTATATTACCGCCTTAATGTGTTTCCTATTAAAGTGCCAGCGCTTAAAGAGCGCAAAGAAGACATTCCTTATTTATGCACCAATTTAATTACTCAACTAAATAAACGCTTAGCAAAGCAAATAAAAGGGGTGAGTAAAAAAGCAATTAGCCAACTACAAGCTTATGATTGGCCTGGTAATATTCGCGAGTTACAAAACGTACTAGAGCGCGAAGCTATTTTAACTAAACATACTGTCCTTAAACTGAGTCAGCCATTGCATGGCGATGCAAGCACAGCTGTAAATACATCACTTACGCTTGCAGAGGCGCAAAAACAGCACATTATTGCGGTGCTTGAATTATCACAGTGGCAAATATCTGGCGATAAAGGCGCTGCTTGCAAATTAGGCTTGCCCGAGAGCACTTTGCGCTCAAAAATGCGTAAACTAGGAATAAGCAAAAAAACGTGATATATCGCGTTATTCGTTAAATATCGCGAATAAATTTTATTGATAATTTATAAATGTATTTAATATCAATTATTTAAGTGAGGTTTCAGCTTGGTCTGAAAGTTGCAAAAGTAGCATTAATACCGTCACTATTAAGTAGCTACTATGAAGTTTGATATTAAAGAAGAAGATATGATAATCAAGCCCTATAACACACCAGGGCCTATTTATATTCGTGAGCAAAAAGGCTTTTACCAACAAATACGCCGTAATCTTGGTTGGTTACTTATGCTTATGTTTATTGCCATTCCTTGGATTCAATACAAAGGTGAGCAAGCCGTGCTACTTGATGTAGCCACGCAAAAGTTTACTATTTTTGGTTTAACCTTACTGCCGCAAGACTTTATGATTTTAGCGCTGCTATTTATGGTAGGCGCGTTTGCTTTGTTTTTTGTCACGAATTGGCTTGGCCGCGTGTGGTGTGGTTATACCTGCCCCCAAACAATCTGGATGTTAATGTTTAGTTGGGTTGAGCAACGTATAGAAGGTACTCGTAATCAGCGTATAAAGTTAGATAAATCGCCATGGAGTGCATTAAAGTGGCGTAAAAAAATAACAAAACATGCTGCGTGGCTTGTTATATCGCTGCTTACTGCAACGTCGTTTATGGCGTATTTTATACCCGCTAAAAGTTTATACCTTGAAATGTTTACCTTACAGTGGTCGGGCATTACCAGCTTTTGGGTGTTTTTATTTGCATTTTGTACTTATGGAAATGCCGGCTTTTTACGCGAAAAAATGTGTAACGTGGCGTGTCCGTATTCTCGCTTTCAATCGGTGATGTTTGATAAAGATACATTGGTAGTGAGCTACGATGCAAAGCGCGGCGAAAACCGAGGCCCTCGTAAACGTAAAGCTGATCCTAAAGCCCTTAATTTAGGCGACTGCGTTGATTGTAATTTATGTGTAGAGGTATGCCCCGCGGGCATAGATATTCGTAACGGCTTGCAATACGAGTGTATAAATTGTGGCTTATGTATTGATGCCTGTGACGACACTATGGATAAATTTGGCTATCAAAAAGGGTTAATTAAATACGCCAGCGAAAAACAGCTAGAAGGTAAAAAAACCAATCCATTTAGGCTTAAATTAGTGGGGTATGGTGTATTAACAGGGGTATTACTTATTTCTATGATTGCGTGGGTATTGCAACGTACGCCAATAGAGGCATCGGTACTGCGCGACAGAAACGCATTATACCGTGTAAATTATGAAGGCTTGGTAGAAAACCCATACACACTCACTATTATCAATAAAACCCAGCAGCCATTGCACTACGGCGTAGCCATTGAAGGCCTACCTGTGGCCACACTTAGTGCGCCAAGCTCTATTTTGGTATTGCCAGGAGTGATGAAAAAAATTCCGGTTACAGTCACCGCCGATGGCTACGACATAGCAACAAAAGTGACCCCAGTTAGCTTTGTTATTACCGCTGTAGAAAACCCTGATATAGCGATTACTAAAACAAGCCAGTTTTATAAAAACTAGCAATGGCTTGGGCTAAAATTAGCTCACGCCATTATTTAATTGCGATGAAATAAAACGTTTTGCAGCATCTAGGTTATCAAATAAACATTGGTTAAAATCTACATCGCGTTTAGCGTTTTGCATTATTCGCTGCATTTGGCTTATAGCAATAGGGGAGGTGAGGACAAATGCACTTATCAAGCAGTTAGTGTGCTGCATATGTGTGCTTATGGCGACCATTTCTTGCTCTGCATCGGGCGTAGCTGCAAGTACACACGATGAGTCGCTTATGTAACCCCATTGCTTACCTTCAAATTCAGCCACTTTATCAAAAAGGGCGGTTTTAAAGTTGGCCAATAGCTCTAGGTCTAAATTTCCGCTAAATTGGGCAATAATTATATTGCCCTCAACGGATAAAGTTACCTCGGCATGCTTATTTTTATACTTCATCGTAGGTTCCTAATTTAAATTAGTTTATAACTTATACCAATTTGCTTAATTAAGTTAGCTTTCTTGAGGCTAGAAAACATGTTGATAGCTTGGCAAAAAATTCGCTATTTAGTTGTTCTAGGTAATTGCTCCTGCATTGCTCTACCTTCTGCATCCATGCAGTCGTAAATGAGCATTTTGTAACGAAGGTAGCGACACGTTCAACCCCGCAAAATGATTAAGTATTATCGCACATGGGTATTAAAAGCCACTAAAGTGACTTTAAATAATCTAACGCGCCGGTAATAACAGCAACTTGCGCTTGAGTACACTGCTCATCTGAGGCACTTGGGCTATCTGGGTATACTTCGGTTGTCGTTACATAAGGGGCATTAGTAAAGCCCATGCATAAGCCCAATTCGCGAGCGGCGTAATTTATAACGCCAAATTGCTCCTGCGGTACACCAATTAATTGATTGTTTTCGTCACTGGGGGCTATGTGCGTTACCTTTTCAACACTATTTAAAATGGCTTTTTGAAAATCAGGTGCTGGTTTTTTGCTATCAGCCACTAAATAAAAACCATCTGGTATGTTCCAGTTGGTGTTAATTTTACCATCGCGCGCCGCCAAAGCGGGTCTAAATTCACTGTTGTCTGTGTCTGTGGTTTCGTGCAGATCAATATGCGCAACTAACTCAGTGTTAAGCGAGGCTACATATTTCATAATAGCTGCAGATTCTTGGGCAGGGCTGTTATCGTAAAAAGAGCGATTTGGATCAATAGCTTCTGGGTTCCAGCGGTTTATGGTTTCAAAACCCCACGGGCTAATACAAGGCGCAATAATAAAGTTAAAACGCGTTGTATAAGGTGCAACAGCGGTTTGAGCAAATGCCAGCGCACCCATAACGCCACTTGTTTCGTAGCCGTGCACACCCCCAGTAATTAACACGGTAGGGCGATCACTTTGCCAATTTTTACTTTTAAATAAATAAAGTGCAAAGCTAAGTGGCGAATAATTTAGCTCGCCGTACTGCTCTACATCTAAAAACTCATTAGGCTGGGTAATTTTACTGACTACGAGCTGGTTATAATCGCGCTTTTTTTGTTGAAGTTGTAACCATGCTGCTTTGTCACTGTCGTTCCATGGTTTATTAGGGGTACCAATTGGGTATAAAGTGTCGCTCATTGTGTGCCTTTAACTTGTCGCTTTATAAAGGCGTTAGCTTATCGCTGCAATTAACAGCCTGCAACTAGAAATGCTCAGTTACACCAGCCGTGTTTTCGTACAAGGTGGCGTTTTCGCGTTTATGTTTTTCAAATAAATACTCACGTAATGCCTCTTTACCACTTTTGATACTGACAATTTTTGCGGCATAGCCTAAATTAGTTTTACGGACTAAATCTATAAGCAGAGTGACTTTTTTCTTATTGGGTAGTTTAAACGTAATATGTTGCGCGTGGGTAAGGCTATAGCGATGATCGCGCGGCTTTAATAGCACGCCACTGCTTGAGAGCGAAAGCACATAAAAGCGCTCGCTTTGTAAATGCAGGTCTGAATAACGCCAGCTTCTGTCTACACCTTCGGTATCAATTACCTCAGGCGCACTCAGTACGGGGTTTAAGTAGCCGTCATCGTTGAGCTTAAACTCAAGCGGAAACCACAACTGATAATGGCCCACCTCAGCTAACATGGTTAATTTAGCGTGAGACAACAAACCTTTTAGTGTATCTGGCAAAGCCGTTTTTAAGCTAAGCTGCGAGTTATCGTTTGTATTGTCCTTGTTACTGCCTACAACAGACGAAATAAAACTTAACTCTTCCTTAGTTAAATCCATATTATTTCTCGTTTAATAAAAGCTTCACATTAAACTAATACAGTAATTTGTTCAATATTTAAGCTGAAAAATTAAACTAATATAAACACCTGTTTAGAGTAAATACTTAAGACGAGTTGATTGTTTTAGGAGCAGTTTACCGCAGTTTAAACACCCAATGTACACAGCCTATGGGCTATTTATGAGGCCTGCTTGTACATGCTTTGGTTAACCAGGCTGCCACTTTTAAGGCGCGGCGCGCCTTGGCGTTTAAACTGTGATAAAATTTATTTTTAATTTTAGTTTATTCAAGGTTTTATGGCGCAGTTTATTGCCACTCCAAGCTGGTTAGGACGTTTTTTTACGCGTATTAGCACCGTTACTATTAAGCAAAGTTCACTCGTTATACATTTTAAAAATAATACCTCACGCGCCTATTTAATTAGCGACTTTACTAATTTTACCCAATTTAAAAAAGGCCTGTTTAGCGGGAAAATAACCCTCAACCATAATAAAAAAACGGTAATTAGCTTTTTAAATAAACAGCAGGCTCAAACGCTTAGTGAGCAGCTAAACAGCGAGTTTGCCAATCACCTAGAAGAAAAAGTGAATACAGCAAAAACGCTTGTAAAACGTTATGCAACAAACGAGTATCTTCGCGACTCAAACGTGCCGTTATTAAAATCGGCGGTGTTTTCACTGGCACAGCGGTACGGCGCAATACCTGCACTATGGCAGCAGCATTTATCGGCCATTAATATTAAGTTTTTAACTATTTTAAGTAGCTCACCAACAGTAGCGCATGCCACAGAGCAGCTACGTAAAAGTTATGAGCAAAAAACATTAACGGCAAGAGCCGACTTTTATAATGTGGTTGAATCAAACCCGCTTACACACGATCAACGCCTTGCTGTTATACGCAATAACGACAAAAATTTAGTGCTAGCGGCCGCAGGCACTGGCAAAACCTCAGTAATGGTTGCAAAGGCCCTGGATTTAATTGCCCACGGTGGTGTAAAGCCCGAGCAAATATTGATACTTGCTTATAATAAAAATGCGGCAAACGAATTAAATCAACGCTTTAATTTAAGGGCGCAGCAAGCAAATTTAAACGTTACGCCGCCTACTATTTTAACCTTTCATGCGCTGGGGCTTAAGTTACTGCAAAGCGCTAATAAAACACGTAGCTTATCGCCTTTTGCAAACGATGCTATGGCGCTTAATAAATGGTTTACACAGTGGCTTAGTAATACCCTAAAAACAGACTCACGTTTTTGTAAAACTTTTGTTGATACCCTGTACGAACCTACTGATAGCCTCAATACCGAAACTAGAACCGCAACTAAAACCGCCTTAAAAGCACAAACCTATCACACCTTATCGGGGCTAAAAGTAAGCAGTTATCAGCACTTATTAATTGCCAACTGGCTTTATATGTATGGTATTGAACACACTTACCAAAATGATGACACCGCCGATTTTTACTTGCCACAGCACCAGGTTTACTTGGCACATTTTGTGACAGATAGGCAAGGTAATTCAGTGCAGCACGCGGCTAACTTGCACAATAGCGAGCATATTAAATATGTACGCGCGCACCATAAAAAACAGGGTCATGCGTTGGTGCAAACATTTCATTATAACTGGCAAGAAGGTCAGCTTGAGCAGCGTTTAAAAGCACAACTACAAAAACATAAAGTGAACATTAACCCCGTAGATAACCAGGCAGTGTACGACCGCTTATCTGCAACAGGGCTGTTAAAGCAAAATATAAATAAGTACTTAAACTGCCTAAGCGCAATACGGGGTGAGCAGTTATCAAACACTCAAATAGCAGCGCGAATAGCTAAAAGTGGCATTATAAATCATAAAAGTTATGCAACATTATTGGTGGCAATGCAGCGTGCATACTACGAAAAATTAAAAGAGCAAGATGCTATTGATTTTGACGACATGATTGCAAGCGCAGCTCAGGCGGTTAAATCGGGGGAGGTAAGTTTGCCTTGGCACCATATTTTAGTTGATGAATTTCAAGACATTTCATGCGCACGCATGGCGTTTTTAAATACGTTAATAAAGAGTGGTCCGCAACCTTGTTTTACTGCGGTTGGCGATGATTGGCAGGCTATTTATCGGTTTTCAGGCGGTAATTTGGCGCTCACCACACAGTTTAACGATTTAATAGGCAGTCACTCACTCACGTTATTGCAAAAAACGTTTAGATATAACAACAGTATTAGTGAGGTAGCGGGGCGCTTTGTAATGCAAAACCCTGAACAATATAAAAAGCACATAACCACACATACGCAAGTAAGTACCCCTCAAGTTGTGTTACTTGACGATTTACACCAAGGTAAAAAGTCAGTAGCACTAAAAGTGCAGCAAACTATAGCCACAATTAATAAAAATAATAACACAGCCAGTATTGCCGTATTGAGCCGTTATCGGTTTATGCTTAATGAGGTAGAGCAGCACTTAGCAGGTAACAACTTTGCTAACCCACTGCATTTTTGGACGCTGCATGGCTCAAAAGGACTCGAGGCCGATTACTGTATTATTATAGGTTTTGAGCAGGGCAAGTTAGGTTTTCCAAGCAATAATCCGGGCAATTTACTTGTTGAGGCATTATTGCCCGCACCAGATACCTTTAATCATTCAGAGGAGCGACGTTTATTGTACGTAGGGATCACGCGCGCTAAGCATAAAAGCTATTTAATTGCTCCGCCATCTGCGTGTTCTGAATTTATTAGCGAGCTAATAAACGATAATTACCCTATTGATATAGCCTCTAATTTGTTTGTAAAACAGAGTAAGCATAATAAGTAAGATTAATGGTTAAATGTAAGAGTATTGGCTGCGTAAAACGCACATCGCGCTTTTTTAACTAGCAGTCAAACTTGCTTTATACACTAATGCCATGTGTCGCCATCATCGAGACCCACATTTACTATTTAGCCTGCCATTACATGCTGTTAAACTTAACGCCTATTTAGATCATTTTTGAGAGCGTTATGCGTACCCGTGCTTTTTTTACTAAGCGAGTGAGCTTTATATTCGTTTTATTTACTTTATTTTCATTTAAAGGGGCTGCCCAGCAGCAAGAGCAAACCCTTATTTTAGCCGGTAGTACAATTAATAGCTGCAGTGCTAATACGGCGCAACGTTGCAATACGCAAAATAACTCAAAGTCACAAAGCGTGTTTAAGGTAACCAATGCTAACCTTGAGCAAATAAAATTAAATTGGCCCACTAACAATTCAAATAACCAAGCAAATGTTTTAAATACCTTACGTGCCCTTAGTAGCAAAAATGCAAACGCAGTCTCTAAAAGTGAGCTGCTTTGGCAATGGCGCGATATAAACAACGAGCAACTTAATAGCCTAACAAAGCAAGAGTTTAATTTTGTGTTTGATATGCTCGAACAACCTTATGCAAACACCACCCCAAAAGCTGAGCCACCAAGCAACGGTATATTGCAATTTATAGCGGGGAGCTTAAAGGTTGCTAACCCAACACCCACCTTATTAATTATTAGCGCAGCCCAGCGCGACCCATACGCACAGGTAGAGGCGCTTAAAACGCTTTTACCAAAAGGTGTAACCAGCCAATGGTTACCGCTTACACCTGCACTTGCTAAAGCAATTACTAACAATACCTGTAGTGATTTACCGGCGCTGCGTCACTCACAAATGAACCTGTATAATCGCAGCAATGTATACCCCGAGCTCATAAAGGCTGAGCAAACACTTTGTAATAATGGGGTTGAGGCGTTAGTTAATTTAATAAACACCAGTACCGGTGTTTTATTTAGCGACGGCACGGCTAAAAATGCTTTAAAAGCACTGTATGATGAAAATAATACTGCCTACCCCTGGACGAATGCGCTTAAAACTCGCCCTGTTATTGTAGGGCTAGGTGCAGGAAGCAAAATACAAAGTGAAAACGTCTATCTCTCACAGCACCAAAGCGAAACGGTATTAAAAGCAAAGCTTGCCCCACAGCCTAATGCACTTAACGGGTTAAACACGTTTACCTATGGCCCACTGAGCACCCGCTTTAGTGAGCAAAATCAAACGTTAAACCTAGCCAGTACATTAAATACCGCAAAGCAAAAAAACGGTGATATTAAGCACGGTTTTGGTATTGATGAAAACACAGCCCTTGTTGTTATTAAATCCAACAAAGGAAATTTAATGACCGTAATAGGGCAAAGTGGGGTTGCGCATTTAAGTACGCAGCAAAAAGCAAACAGCTATAACTACTCGTACTGGCCTGCTCGCAGTGTAATAAATATTACTAATGCCGGGTTTGAACTTAGCGAGCGCACCATTAGCCAAGCATTAGCGCCTATTAAAATACCACCTTTACCGGTGCAGCGTTTTGCCAATATTTTAACCGATTCAAAACTACGCTCGCTTACGCAAGCAATGTGCTTAAGCCAAGAGCAAAGTGCGGTAGGGCAACAAGATGACCTTTTAATAAATTTAACTGCCACAAAAAATACGCATTATTACCGCATTAATACCCAGCCGTATGGTTGCGCGTTAAGTAATTTGTCACTGAATGTAGAGCGCTTTTAACCTTAAGCGCTAGTACTAAATATACTTAATAACCCGATACAAAGGTTTATGTTTATTTTAATGGGCTTTAAAATAGCGCCCAAGTAATTTATACCTATTCGCTTAATTTAGTGGTTACGTTATACGAATAGGCATTAACCAAGCAGATTTACAAAGAGCAATTTATGAATAACGAACACGACATAATCGACAACCTAGCAGAGCTTGAGAACTTTTTAGTAATGGTAGAAAACGGCGGCTTAGGCTTAAAAGGTGTATCGGGTGTAGGTATGGCTACAAGCAATAAAGACGGCAGCCATTTTGTTGCAGTATTTGACGACAAACAACAGTTATTACTGGCGCGTGGCATAACAGCCGAGGTATTTGAAAACGGTAAAGACATGGTGCGTAACGGCGTAGGGCGTACACACTAATAAAAACTAAAAAGCGCCGTATGGCGCTTTTAACTGCTTAAAACTAACTCTAAAATATTTAAAGCCTGTCGACTTGTTTTGAACTAATACTGGTCACAATATTATTTTCAAAACGGATCAATACAATGTACATCCCACCAATCGAGCCTTTTAGTTTATAAGTAAACTCTTCTGTTTTAACTAATTTGTCGCCATTACCAATATCAACAGCTTCATTAAGCACATCTTTATAAAGTGGTGCGCCCACTACAGCTACAATGTCAGATTTAGTTTTACCCACACTTAATAGATTTCCGTTTTTAAGTCGAAAACTACCTTGGGCAAACGCAAAGCTTGAAATAAAAAGAGATAAAAGCAGAGGAAACACAATACGTTTTTTCATAAGTCATCCTTAAACACATAGTATTTAATGCTATGTATACAAGGTAATACAGAAAAATGACAGTGAAAAAGAAATAAAGAGGAGGTTAAATGGTCGGTATGGCAGGATTTGAACCTGCGACCCCTGACACCCCATGATTTTCTTCAAAATTAAGTTAATCTATTGAAATTATGTAACATTACGAATTAAACACTGTTTTTTTATACAGTTAAAAGTGTATTTTTTCTCATTTTTATACTTTTGTAAAATCAAGCGGTTAGAGTGATTATTACAAATACAATTCTCAGCTTTTTTATAAAGCCCTTACTAAACAACATATTAGAAAATTTAATTGTGTAAGCCTAAGTTCAAGCAACTTCAAAATTCACTTTCAGACATCTAAATTCTTACTATTCTGTATATATGTACAGTATTTTGGTTTTGTTACTTATTTTTGTTATCCCAATTTATATCGAAGCTGGTATAACAGGCTTTGAATCTCCTGTAGGTCAATACAAAGAGCTAGGGCTATCGCTTGATCAGCTATTAATTAAGAATCCTGATTCTACCTTTATTGGTATGGCTTCGGGGCAGTCTATGCAGGGAGTAGGGATTTATGCTGGAAATTTACTATTAGTTGATAAATCGTTAGGTGTAAGCACGGGGAATGTCGTTGTTGCTATATATAATGGTAGCTTTTTGTAAGATCATAGATAAAGATAACCGGTTGCTGTTATCAGCCTCTGATGAATTAAAACCGGTGTATGTTTCACCAGAGGATGACTTTTGTTTAGAAGATGTAGTTACCAGAAGCATTCGTTTGCATAAGCCTTGTATGGAATTTAAAATTCAATATTAAGAATAGGTGAGCGCAAACCCGTAGGACTGTACGCTACTAATTTTATTCAGATTTGTACATACGTAATTAAATATATACAAGTCATTATGTGCCATTCCTCCCGGCTCGATAAAGATAACTGAGTAGCGTTGAGTGACTTTTTGCAAATACTTAATTTCAAACTTAGAGAATTTATTTACCTAAATATGCAGCGCCTAAAGTTACAATTCCACCTAGCACACCTGCAGGAAGTGTGGCCCCAAAAGTGAGGAGTAGAAGAACTAGTAGGAAAAGTGCAGAAAATTTTAAATCCTCTTTATTATAATTATTCAAATTTTACTCTTATATATTTTGCACCCAAAATCGTACTCTTGCAAAGGTGCGGGTCACAACTTAGCGAGTTTTACAAAGCACACGAATGGTTAAGTTCTTGGTGTGTGCAATACTTATACGATTAACCGCTATTATAGGGTTAAGTTGTTCAAGTTCAACATAAAAAATATCACCCGCTAATATAGCGGGCATTTAGACACTGAAATTGTCCTCACACTTCGCTTCATCATTTCAAGGTTGTTTGATAACACCCACAGCATGCCTGCTAGGGTGTCTTTATCCATTCCTTCAAAGTGATCTTCAATACATAACGCTTTAATTGCGGCTTCTGCTTGGTAGATGTTTTTATCTAGTTCGTTTTTAAGTTGTAGCGCTTTGTTGTTTTGCATTTGGCATTTCCTGCTGTTTTCGTTGAGGGAAAGATACAAGTAATTTTGTGTGTTAAAAAGTGAAAACATAATCGTCCTATGGTACAAATTACGTCGTTAAATTCGTATTTAAGTGTTATATATTAAAAAGGACGTAGTAAATGGAGAGAATTACTCCCGAAAACTTAAGAGAATTACGTAAAAAATTAGGTTTATCGAGTCAACAAGCAGCAGATAGTGTTTATAAAAACCAGCGATTATGGCAAAGGTATGAAGCACCGGTGATCGCTAGTAGTAGTTTGAATATACCGCCAGCTACACTTGAACTATTCTGCTTAAAGCACGGTTTACCTTACCCACCGAACAAACAAGGTAACTTAGGAAAGCTTGTTAGTTTTTATGGTGGCCAAGGTGGTGCAGGACATACACTACTTACTATTGATATTTGTACCTTGTTAATGCAAGAAGGGTTTGAGGTTCTTATTGTTACTGGTAAACATGGGGCGAGTATTTATCGTAATCAGGCTACAGACTTAAACTTACCTTTTCCGCGTGTTAAAGAAATAGATGAGTATTTGCTACCCACTAAAAGCTCATTTGTTAATGCTATTGACGCAATGCATAACAATAGCAAAAATATAAAGTCAGTTTTACCTAATTATGATTTCGTATTTTTAGATATATCTAAAGGTGCTTCACCTAGCTTTTTTGAAGAGCTACAACCTGATTTAATTATTGGGCCATCAAACTTAGATGATGTACCAATGAGGCAAATGCAGGCTTACCATAGCTTAATAGATTTAAAGTTAAATTTTAAAGAATCAGGTAATGATCATACAAAACTAGCGTTGCTGATGATGAATGTGGCGACTGATTATACTTTTAGCTTGAGTTATTATGGGCTTTTGGACTTTGAAGATGATGAGCTGATCCAAAAAGCCACAAATATGAATAATGAACTAACTAAAAGAAATAATTGGCTTAAAAAAGAAAAGGCTAAAATGAGTGAGTGGTTTCATGATTTAAAAGCAGAACAAAAAGAGTCTCAAGCTGAGCTAATTGAGCTGTTTAACAACTTACACAAAATTGGCATCACTTTAATGCGAAGTTATACATCAAATACTTATAAAATATATTCGAAAGGTTATGATAAAGGATTCAGTATATTTAATAAGGCACCAAATTCACTGCCGGCTCATGAATTACGAAGTGTTAAAAATGAAATATTGAGGCTACTTGGTGTTCCGGAAAGACCTTATTGATATATAACTACAATTTAAAAAATTGTCAGTTGTATTCATAATACTTTGTATATAGTGGTTTACTTTTAAATTACGAAGACTCAAAAGCAGTTTGCGTCATTAGCCGTTCGGTGTAAGCTATTAGCTGATGTAACAGCTGATTACTTAGAACTGGTGATCGTAATAATATAAAGCGTTTGTTGCGTGTTAATAAGCTTAATGGTGAAGTGATGACGGGGTTAGATGTATAATTGACTGCTTAAAAATAAAGCTAGACATAACAAACGCTATATCCTAAGATCACAAAAGTACCCATGGGTACTTTTTAAAGTTGGTGGGGTCACTAAACAGGTCTAACATTGCTTATGATCGCCCTAGTGTTCACACCTAATTATACTTAGGAGGTTTACATGATTAACAGTAATCAACAAACCCACATGAAAGAATTTTCTCAAATAGTAGCAGCAACTGATTCTACCAATAGAATCTATTTGCGTGGCACGCAGACAGAGAAAAAAGCTGCTTTAATTAGCGCACTAGGGAAAGCAAATATAACCAATGTCGCAGCAAAACCCAGAAAAAAAAGAAATTGAAGACGCTACAGTCAACGAACTATTTGCAGTGTTATCCGCCGAGTTTGGTTATGATTACTCTGAGTGGCTTGATGAGATTGTAGCGCTGCAAGAACTTTGGCAAACCCAAGGTTATGTTGAAGTTTATGAATCAAAAAGTCATCGACAATACGGTAGAATTAAAGATTCATCCCTCAAAGAAGGTGCTTCACCTTGGTACATTGGTATTTATCACGCAAGATTATTACCCAACGATGAAGAGAATGATCCTCTAGTAGTCGTTAAGTTTCACGAAACTGAAACCGGTGAAATTGTAGATATGAAGCTAATGCTTGACCATAATGAGATTTTTGGTGATAAAACGGATAAGTATGATCCAAATACAATGAAGCAAATAAGGATGCAGATTGATGCTTTCGTGCAGCAAGCTGATGCTAAGTTAAATGAAGAAAAACCCGCTGATTAGCGGGTTTTTTATGGGCTTAGTATTTATGGATTAGCCGGCTTAGTTTTTCGTTGGCGGCTTTGGCTATTTCAAGCAGCTGGTAGGGCTGTATTTTAAAGCTTTCGCGGATGACGTTGGGCAGTTTGTCGAACGATGTAACCATGTCTTCTATGGCCAGTGCGTTTGTATGTGTGGTTTCGCCATCTTCTATATTGAGTAATATGCGCTGGTAGTCCAGTGGTGTGGGTGCTTTGGTGATGGCCTGTTGTTGGGCGTCAAATGCGCGGATGACTTGTAGATGAAACTTAGGGCTTATCCATATGGCGTAGGCGTAAACCAGTTCTTTGCATACCCAAGTTCCTATTCCGCGCTTAGTTTCAACGGGGTTGTCCATATCTGGACAAGTTGAGATTTCGTTTATTAAATCTTTAGCTTGTTCAAGTCTTAGAAATTTGACTGGTCGATTTTTATCTAGGCCAGCACTTAGTAGACCACTACACAACCAGTATGCGCGAACGATTAAAGAGATAAATTTTTAATTTCTGACTATAAAAAAGAGTAGAGTGGCTACACGAAGTGTTTTTGTAGAAAATAACTTATTAGGAATTGGGGTAAGTTATTGAAAAAATGGTCGGTATGGCAGGATTTGAACCTGCGACCCCTGACACCCCATGACAGTGCGCTACCAAGCTGCGCTACATACCGACGTTGTTTGCAATAGTACGTATATTTTATTAAAAATCAATAAGTGATTGTTTGTTTGCGTGTTTATTGTGCAAATGAGCTAAAAAACTTTAAACTAAGGGCGTATCGCCCTTAGCGAGCATCCGGCGGCAGCGCATGTTAAGCCACCAAATAACAAGACGACCTAATCTTTATTTAGCCATTGATTGATCGAGTCATACATTTCATCGCGTATCAGCGGTTGTGCTTCTTTATTTGGATGTAATTGATCTTTTTGCATTAAGTTTGGCTTATCTGCCACATTAAGCATAAAAAAGTTAAGTAAATGAGCATTTGTTTTTTCACTTACTTGTGTAAAACTGTCAGTGAACATTTTACTGTAACGCGGCCCGTAATTAGGGGGAATGTAAATTTCCATTAACGCGACCATGGCATTTTCAGCTTGGCTTTTTTCGATTAAATCCGTTAAGTTGGCCTGCATTTTTGTTACCGGAAAACCACGTAAACCATCATTAGCACCAAGCTCAATAAGTACATGGCTTGGTTGGTATTGCGCTAGTAAGGCATCTAGCCTGCGTAAAGCGCCACCGGTAGTCTCGCCACTAATACTGGCATTAATTAGCTCTATATTACGCTGCTCTGCATCGTATTTATCTTGTAACAATTTAACCCAGCCTTGCTCTTGTTTAAGCCCATAGGCTGCACTTAAACTGTCTCCAAGTATTAAAATCGTGTTGTCGGCCGCCGCACTAAGTGGTTTGATAACTAAAAATAAAACGAATACAAAACGTAGGATTGAATGAGTCATATGTCAGCGCTTTCTCAATTAAATATTATTCAAGTAAATGGTTTGTCTAAAGTAGTTTCTACCTTCGAAGGTGAGTTGCCCATCCTCAGCGACATCAGCTTTAATGTCAAGCATGGCGAGTCAGTTGCTATTGTTGGCACCTCTGGCTCAGGAAAATCCACGTTATTAAGTTTATTAGCGGGGCTAGATACCGCCAGCAGTGGTGAAATTACCCTTGATGGCGAGCGGCTACATAAATTAGATGAAGAGCAACGCGCGGCATTGCGTGCTGAAAAAGTAGGTTTTGTATTTCAATCTTTTATGTTGGTACAAAGCTTAACCGCACTTGAAAACGTGATGCTGCCGGCAGAGCTGGCTGGCGAAAGCGATGCCAAAGAGCAAGCTCTAGCCCTATTAGAGAAAGTGGGGCTGAGCCATCGTATTGATCATTACCCATCGCAACTCTCTGGTGGTGAGCAGCAACGTGTAGCCATTGCCCGTGCCTTTATAGGCACACCTAAAATTTTATTTGCCGATGAGCCTTCTGCAAATTTAGACAGTAAAAACGGCAAAATGGTGGAGTCACTATTATTTGATTTAAACCAGCAGCACGGCACAACGCTAATTTTAGTAACTCACGATGAAGCACTTGCGCAAAAGTGCCAGCATATTGTACAAATTGAAGCGGGCTGCTTAGTTAAAAACTCAAAAGAGGACGTAGCGAATGTGGGCTAAGTTAGCACTTAAATTATTTGCGCGTGAATTTCGCCGCGGCGAACTTACGGTAATTAGTGCCGCCATTGCGCTGGCGGTGTTAACGGTGCTTACACTGTCTATGGTCACTGAGCGAATAGCACAAAGCATAGCGCAAAAAAGTAGCGCGTTTATTGCCGCAGATAGAGTACTGGCAAGCGCCCATGAGCTAGATACGGCGTTTATTAGCAAAGCCAAACAAGAAAACTTACAAACTGCGCAAATGATCTACTTTGATACCATGTTATTTGCCAACGACGAGATGCAATTTACCTCGGTAAAAGCGGCGTCTAACGAATACCCGTTAAAAGGCGAGTTAAAAGTAAAATCATCATTGCTTGGCGAAACACAAGTAGTGCAGGGCGGCCCAAAGCCTGGCAATGTCTGGCTAAGTGAATCGGTTTTTTACAGCTTAAATATTGATATTGGCAGCCAAGTAGAGCTAGGCGCAGCAGTATTTAATGTAGAAAAAGTGGTGGTTGAAGAGCCAGATGCGCCGTTTAATGTATTTTCGAGCAGCCGCAGAGTGCTTATAAATATTGCTGATGTAGCAAAAACTGAGGTTATTCAACCTGGCAGCCGAGTAAACTACCGCCAACTCTACGCAGGCGATGAATCAGATATAACGCGGTTTTATGAATGGTTAAAGCCGCAAATGGCGGAAAACCAACGTTGGTATGGCGTAAAAGATAGGCAATCACCCATATCAAATAGCTTAAACCGTGCAGAAAGCTTTTTATTACTAGCCGGTTTGCTGGGCATTATTTTGGCTACGGTTGCTATTGCTGTGTCGGCAAAGCGTTATTGCGAGCGCCAATACGACCCCGTAGCAATGATGAAAACCCTTGGCGGAAGCCGTGCATTAATTCGTAAAATATATTTTATGCACTTACTCATGGTGTGTGCTTTAGCGGTTATTGTGGGTTTAGCCATAGGCTACGGTTTACAAGAAATAGCCACTGGTTATTTAGCAAAAAGCATGGATATGAGCTTACCTGCCGCCGGGTTTAAACCTTGGCTGGTGGCCATTAGCACAGGTGTTATATGTGCGGTTATGTTCTCTATTAAGCCACTGCTTGATTTATTTGATATTCCACCGCTTAGAGTATTGCGCCGTAATTTAGGCGACAGACTAGCGGTAAGCCGTGTGCACTTAGGTTTAAGCGCGCTTACGGTGTTTTTATTAATGTGGTTATTTAGTAACAACATTAAAATAACGCTTATTTTATTTGTCTCCACGCTTGCTTTGATTGCGGTTTTGTTTGTTATTTCAAAACTAATATTTGGCGGTGGCCGTAAATTAGGCTTAAAACCAGGCAACAGCTGGTCGTTAGCTATTGCCTCTATACAAAAGCGTGCCAACGTAAATGCGGTGCAGCTTATTAGCTTTTCGTTGGCGATAAAATTGCTATTGTTTTTGATTGTGCTTAAAAATGACATGATCTCAGATTGGCAGTCTCAATTACCCGCCGATGCGCCTAATGCATTTTTAGTTAATATTACGCAAAACGAACTTGAGCCTGTAAATAATTACCTAGCAGAGAACGATATTTTAGTATCGGATTTTTATCCGACCATTCGTGGGCGAGTAAATGCGGTAAATGGCGAGCTTGTTGCGCGTAAAGTGTCGTTGCAAGATAACGAGAAAAAAGATGAAGAAGCGCGTTCAGGCATAGGCCGTGAGCTTAACCTAACCTGGCTTGATAATGTGCCAGCCCAAAACGAAATTGTGCAAGGGCAGTGGTTTGGCGAAGGCGCAGTGGGTGAGGCATCGGTTGAGGAGTCCATGCTGGAGCGCCTAGACGTAGAAATAGGCGACACCTTAACATTTTTAATTGGTGCGCAATCATTTGACGCCAAAATTACCAGCGTGCGTAAAGTAAATTGGGCGACGCTAAAACCTAACTTTTTTATTATTTTAAGCCCCGATGTACTAAAAGATTTTCCGGCTACGTATATTTCATCTGTGCGTATAGAGCCAGAGCAAAAGAAAGCGTTTAGCCAGTTACTGCGCACTTATCCAACCATTACCGCCATCGATGTAGATAACTTTGTTAAGCAAATACAATCAACCATTGAGCAGGTGTCGTTAGCTATTGGCTTTGTGCTTGCTATTGTGGTGTTGTGTGGCGCATTAGTGCTTATATCTCAGGTGCAAGCGAGCCTTGGCGAGCGAATGCAAGAAATAGTAATACTGCGAACTTTAGGCGCCAAAGGGCGGCTAATAAAAAATGCGACGCTTTATGAGTTTTTGCTATTAGGTGGCTTAGCCGGGTTTGTTGCTGCATTATTTAGTGATGTAGCCTTGCTGATTGTTCAGCAGCAAATGTTTGACTTAGCCGGTAAATTGCACCCAGCAATTTGGCTAATAGGGCCTGTGTCGGGCGGGGTATTTGTAGCCGCACTTGGCTACTTTATGATTGCCCGTAAACTTAAACAAAATACCCAAGGCTTAGTACGTGCTTTAGCCTAAGCTATACTTTTAACGCTAAACGCCCGCACTAAGTAGCGGGCGTTTTTGTTTTTACTCGCCACTGGTAATTTATACAGTGCTCTGGCATTATTACCGTTATTGAAAAATAACAATAATGAGTGTGCTGTTTGGCCATTATTTTAGGGATAGACCCAGGTTCGCGTTTAACCGGTTATGGTGTGGTTGCGCATCAAGGCGCTAAATTTACCTATTTAGGAAGCGGGTGTATTAAATTAGCCGAGCATGAGTTCCCCATACGATTAAAAATGATCTACCAAGGGATCACGCAAATAATAGAGCAGTTCTCCCCCGAAACCTTTGCCATAGAAAAAGTATTTATGGCGCATAACCCGGATGCCGCGCTAAAACTTGGCCAAGCCCGAGGAGCCGCCATAGTGGGAGCCTCTATGGCCGACTTACCCGTATTTGAATACTCAGCACGGCAAATTAAACAAGCCGTGGTAGGGAATGGCGGCGCCGATAAGTCGCAAGTGCAACACATGGTAAAAAATATTTTAAAATTACCTGGCACACCGCAAGCCGATGCGGCCGATGCGCTTGCCATTGCAATTTGCCATGCGCACTCAGAACAAAATTTAATAAAACTAGCGGGTAGCGCAAGCAAAACCGTTAGAGGACGTTTAAGGAAATAAGTATGATTGGCCGTTTAAATGGCACTTTAGTTGAAAAGCAACCGCCTGAAATTTTATTAGAAGTAAGCGGCGTAGGCTACGAAGTACAAATGCCCATGACCTGTTTTTACGACTTACCCAATATTGGCGAAAACGCCATAGTGTACACACACTTTGTAGTACGCGAAGACGCACAACTATTATTTGGCTTTAATAATAAAACCGAGCGCGCGCTTTTTAGAGAACTATTAAAAGCAAATGGTGTGGGTCCTAAACTAGGCTTAGCTATTTTATCGGGCATGTCGGCGCAACAATTTGTTAGTTGCGTAAACAACGAAGATGCCACAACATTGGTTAAATTACCTGGTGTGGGTAAAAAAACCGCTGAGCGTTTAGTGCTAGAAATGAAAGACCGCTTAAAAGATTGGGGTAACGATTTATTTACGCCATATAGCGATAACGCCGTTATAGAGCCCCCTAGCGATGCAACAATTGCCAATAATGCCGCAGACGATGCCGTATCGGCACTTGTTGCGCTTGGTTATAAATTGCCACAGGCGCAAAAAGCAGTAAAATCGGTAAGTAAACCCGATATGTCTACTGAGGTTCTTATTAAAGAATCTTTAAAATCAATGTTGTGAGTAACCCATGATTGAAGCTGATCGTTTAATTGACGCGAGCGAAAAAACCAACGAAGACACCATAGACCGCGCAATAAGGCCCAAGCTTTTAGCCGACTACAAAGGTCAGCCGCATGTTAAGCAGCAAATGGAAATATTTATAGAGGCAGCGCGCAGCCGCGGTGAAGCGCTTGATCATCTATTAATATTTGGCCCGCCGGGCTTAGGTAAAACCACGCTTGCTAATATTGTTGCCAATGAGCTTAATGTAAGTATTAAAACCACTTCAGGCCCAGTGCTTGAAAAAGCCGGCGACCTTGCTGCATTACTTACTAACCTTGAAGAAGGCGATGTGCTGTTTATTGATGAAATACACAGACTCAGCCCACAAGTTGAAGAAATACTTTACCCCGCAATGGAAGATTACCAACTCGATATTATGATTGGTGAAGGCCCCGCTGCACGCTCTATTAAATTAGACTTACCGCCGTTTACGCTTATTGGCGCGACAACACGCGCAGGCTCACTTACCTCACCACTTAGAGACCGTTTTGGTATAGTGCAGCGCTTAGAGTTTTACTCAGTAGCTGACTTATCGCATATAGTGGGGCGCTCTGCACATTACCTAGATTTACAAATGTGCGACGATGGCGCTACCGAAATTGCAAAGCGCTCACGAGGCACACCGCGTATAGCTAACCGCTTATTGCGCCGTGTGCGCGATTACACGCAAGTAAAATCAGATGGTACAGTAAATGCCTCCGTTGCCGAACTTGCCCTTGATATGATTGACGTAGATAAAAGCGGGTTTGATTATATGGACCGTAAATACTTACTTGCCATTATCGAAAAATTTATGGGTGGGCCTGTAGGGCTAGATAATTTAGCCGCCGCCATAGGCGAAGAAAAAGAAACCATTGAAGATGTGATTGAGCCTTTTTTAATTCAGCAAGGCTTTATTCAGCGCACACCGCGCGGGCGAATTGTATCAGACAATGCGTATCATCACTTTGGTTTACTCCCCAAACAAGATTAACCCCTCTTTAGCCTGTTACAGTAAATGTAGCGGGCTACTTCCTCTGTTAAATGTAATACCAATTTGCAATAACACTTAATCATTTTGCGAGGTAAACGTGTCGCTACCTGCGTTAAAAACTCTCATTTACGACTGCATGTAAAAGGTAGAGCAATGCAAGAGCAATTGCCAAGAACAACGAAATAGCGAATTTTTTGCCTAGCTATCAACACGTTTTTCCAGCCTCAACATAGCTCACTTAATTAAGAAAATTTGTATAATTTTTTAAAACTTACTCAGCTTTCATCCACTTTGTTGCAAATGTAACCAATAAATTAAAATCGTTTTGTAATTCACTTAACGTTAAGACTGGCGTGGCTATGCTGCGTACCATTAAAGCCAGTTAGCTTTAAAACAGTAGCAACATAAGAGATTAGGCGTGGCGCTAATTGTGTTAATAAGTTTTACCTTGTTATAAACATGCTTTTTACTGAAAGTAGATAATTTAATGATACAAAACGGGTAAAAAAAGATAGTAAATACACCGTTGGCAATTAAACAGATTGTGTAATTTATAGCGGCTGTATGCCAAGTTGGCGGTAAAATTTAGGCAAAAAAAAGCCCGCATATAATGCGGGCAAACAACAAGTTGAAGGAAGTAATCCAGGGAACTACGTTTTACTTAATCAGGTTTTATCCAAAAAGAGTAAAACAATGTAATACGATTAAAAATCCTATTACTAAGAACTTGGCTTAATGAAAAATGTTTCATTCAGTGCGTAAGCTCGGTATGGGAGAATAATACGGAATAAGCATTTTTTGTTCAAACTAGAAAATTTAAAATTTCAGATAAGAAAAACTAATCTGATGAATTTTATTGTTGTTCGAAACTTGTACGTTAATTATTCGTTAACTTTATAAGTGGCTGAAAATTAATAAATAACTGGTCTGAGCTGTATTGTTACAGTATTAGTTATATTAGTACATGCAAAGTGGCGTGAATTACTTTTGCGTGCTTATGCACTTTTTATGAATAAACGGTGCGTTTTATTAAGTTTACTGCGTATATTTACGCACTTTTGTAGTATTAAGTTGTGTTTTGCTAAACGCGGTAGTCGCGTTTTAGAAACAAACAAGCGATTGAGCGTATGTTTAACGTTTTTTGTTGCCAATTCATAGCAATATCGTTGTCAGTAAACCCTTGACTCGATACACTAGATGCAACTTATGGCCGTTACAATGGTCTTATTTACACAAAATAACCAAATTGACGTTTTTTGAAATTATTTAGGAGTTTAACGTGGGATCAGGGCTTAATTTTTTAGATCTAATTCTAGAAGCCAGTTTGCTTGTGCAGTTAGTAATGCTAGCGCTAGTAGCAATGTCTGTTATGTCATGGGCAATTATTTTTCAGCGCAAAAAAGCAATTAGCGACGCCTTGTCTGATGCAAAAAAATTCGAACAAAAATTTTGGTCAGGTATCGACTTAAGCAAACTATACAACGAAATCTCATCACGTAGCGGTCAATCTCATGGTATTGAAGCGTTATTTACATCTGGCTTTAAAGAATTTGCACGCCATAAAAAGAACACCTTTCAAAGTGCTGGCATTGTAATGGAAGGTACGCATCGCTCTATGCGTGTGGCACTGTCACGTGAAATTGAAAAACTAGAATCGAGCTTATCATTTTTAGCGACAGTGGGTTCGATTAGTCCGTATATCGGCTTATTCGGTACGGTGTGGGGTATTATGAATGCCTTTATTGCACTTGGTGAAGTGAAGCAAGCAACATTACAAATGGTAGCGCCAGGTATTGCTGAGGCACTTATTGCAACGGCAATGGGTTTATTTGCGGCTATTCCGGCTGTTATTGCGTATAACCGCTTTGCTAATAAAGTTGAAAAACTAGAATCACACTACATCAACTTTATGGAAGAATTTGCCAACATTTTACACCGTCAAGCAGCTACCCAAATAGAGGCTAAAGCGAATGTATCAGCGTAAGAAGCGCCGTCCGGTCGCAGAAATTAATGTAGTACCTTACATTGATGTAATGTTGGTATTGCTAATTATATTTATGGCAACAGCACCGCTTATTACTCACGGTGTGAAAGTTGATTTACCAAAAATGGAAGAGTCGGATTTAGTTGATACTAAAGACACGCCACCCATTATTGCCTCGATTGACTCGGCAGGTAAGTACTATGTAAGCATAGGCACTGATCCAGAGGAGCCAATGGAAGCACTTGATGTGGCCGCGGTTATTAAGCTACAGCTAATGAAAAACCCTGATGTACCAGTAATGATTAAAGGCTCTGGTAAGGTTTCTTACCAAGAAGTGTTGTTATTAATGGACTTTTTAAAGAATGCTGGCGTACCATCTGTGGGTTTAATGACAGAATCCTTTGAGGGGACACAGTAGTAACATGAATAGTTCTATAATCAAGTCAGTACTTTTACATTTAGGTTTAGGGGGCTTTTTGTGGGCAACTGCAAATATACACCCACCGGCACCTAAAGTAATGGAAGTGACTCTTAATTCGGCTATTCCTGAGCCTGATAATGCGGTTTCGGCGGTCACTGTTGATCAAAAACAAGTGGAGCAAAAAATTGCTGAGCTACAAAAAAAAGAAGATGCTAAAAAACGCGCTGAAGATAAACGCATTCGCGACTTAGAACGCAGAGCCGCCAATGCGCGCAAACAGCGTGAAGCCGAAGCGCGTAATATTAAAAAGCTAGAGCAACAGCGCAAAGCTAAAGAGAAAGAAAAAGCACAAGCTGAGGCTGAAGCTAAAAAAGCGCGCGAAATTGAACAAAAAGAGCGTGCTAAAGCAAAACAAGCTGAAAAGCAAAAGCAAGAGGCTGAAAACGCCGCTAAAGCTGCTGCAGATAAACGCAAAGCAGAAGAAGAGGCACTGAAAAAAGCCGAAGCAGAGCGTAAAAAGCGTGAAGCAGAAGCTAAAGAACGTGCAAAAGAAGCCGAGCGTAAACGTCAGCAAGCACTGCAAGAGCAAATGTTACAAGAACAACTTGCTAAAGAGCAGGCTGCACGTAGTAAAATACGCCAACAGCAAGTAGTAAGCGAAGTTGATAAGTACCGTGCTTTAATTATGGCGCGCATTCAGCAAAACTTACTGATTGATGAAAAAATGAAAAACCAACAGTGTCGAGTAAATATTCGTCTTGGGTTTAATGGTTTAGTAACGCAAGTTAAATCGTTAGGGGGTGATAAGCTAGTGTGTGAAGCTGCACTTAGAGCTGTGCGCATGGCCGATACATTACCTGTATCTAAAGACAAAGACGTATTCGAGCAACTTAAGAATATTAATTTAACAATCAAGCCAGAATTTTAAAGGAATGATATGTTCAGCAAAATTAAAATAGCCTTTGTAGTTATATTATTAGGGTTTCAGGGTGTAGCAAATGCGGCACTTGAAATTGTAATAACTGAAGGTGTAGACGGCGCACGTCCTATTGCCATCGTGCCTTTCAAATACAACGGTGTTGGCCCAATTCCACAAAAATTGAGCGATGTAATTGCTGCCGATTTAATGCGCAGTGGTAAATTTAAACCGGTAGATGTAGCACAAATGCCACAGCTTCCTAATAAAGATGGCGACATTGACTACGCAGCATGGGTAAACCAAGGTGTAGAAGCGGTTGTAGTAGGCGAGGTAGAGCAACAAACTGATGGTCGTTACTTAGTACGCTACGAATTAGTTGATGTTATTCGTGGGCAAATTACCGGTGGCCAAACTCAAATGATGAGCAGCGGTAAACTAGTAAAAAGCCAAGATCATATTTTAGAAGCGCGCGAAAGCGTAATTGGTGAAAGTGGCTTTCGCCGTTATTCACACCGCATAAGCGATGTAGTATATGAAAAGCTAACCGGTGAAAAAGGCGCGTTTTTAACTAAAATTGCTTATGTAATCGTACGTGAAGACCAAGCTAAGCCATACCAATTAGTGGTTGCCGATTACGATGGCTTTAACGAGCAAGTATTATTGCGCTCAAAAGAGCCGTTAATGTCGCCAGCTTGGTCACCAGATGGTACTAAGCTTGCGTATGTAACGTTTGAAAACCGCCAAAGCCAAATTTACATTCAAGACCTATACTCAGGTAAGCGTGAGCTGATCACTAGTTACCGTGGTATTAACGGTGCACCGCAGTTTTCACCAGATGGCAAAAAAATGTTATTGGTGCTTTCTAAAGACAAAACAGGTGCAACCGAAGTTTACGTTTTAGATTTAGCAACCCGTAAAGAAACACGCCTTACACGCCACCGTAGTATAGATACTGAACCATCTTGGTATCCAAATGGCCAGGATATTGTGTTTACATCTGAAAGGGGTGGTAATGCCCAGATTTATAAGTTAAATTTAAGAACTGGTAGGTCACAACGATTGACCTTCGACGGCGATATGAACCTAGCGGGTTCTATAACGCCAGACAGTAAAGAATTAGTGATGGTTAACCGTACCAACGGGCAGTACCATCTTGCTAAGAAAGAGCTGGCTACAGGCGCGTTTCAAGTATTAACGCGAACTCGCCTTGATGAATCACCGAGCATAGCGCCAAACGGTTCGATGATCATTTATAGCACGCTTCATAATAATAAACAGGTACTCGCGCTGGTATCGATGGACGGTCGCTTTAAAGCACGTTTACCCGTGCTAGACGGACAAGTAAAGGCACCAGCTTGGTCGCCATATTTACAGTAATATTTGCTGGTTTACTCAAAAATAGGAATCTACTCAATGCAACTTAACAAAGTACTTAAAGGCCTGCTAATCGCTGTGCCAGTAATGACATTAGCCGCTTGTAGCTCATCTTCAGATATTGATGAAGGCGCAGCTAACCAATCAAATCAAAGTGCAGTTGAGCAATCAACAAACACGGATACAGTTGAAGTAGCAACAATTTCACCTGAACAACAAGCAGAAGAGCAACTTCGTCAAAAGTATGAAGCGCTTCGTCAAGAACAAATTATTTACTTTGACTTCGACAAAGCAACTGTTGAGAACAAGTACGCAGAATTACTTCGTGCACATGCTGAGTTTTTAGTTCAGAACCCTTCAGTAAAAGTATTAATTGAAGGTCACGCTGATGAGCGCGGTACGCCTGAGTACAACATTGCACTAGGTGAGCACCGTGGCCAAGCTGTAGAAAAATACCTACAAAGCTTAGGTGTTTCTGCTAGCCAAATGTCAGTAGTTAGCTACGGTGAAGAGAAACCAATGGTTAAATCTCGCACTGAGTCAGCTTTCGCTAAAAACCGCCGTGCGGTACTAGTTTACTAAGATAAGAGATATTATGAAGCCGAAAATTATTTTGGCAGCCATGATATTGAGCGGGAGCACCCAAGTTTTGGCTGCTCCCGCTCCTGTTTCAGAAGCTGCAAGTTCACAGTCGAGCATAGAGAAGCGTTTAGCGTCACTAGAAAACATGATGCAGTCGCGAAACTTATTACAAGTTGAATTACAGCAACAACTTAATCTACTTCAAGATGAAGTAAGCCAAATTCGCGGTGTTACTGAAGAGCAAAGTTATAAACTTGAAAAAGTACTTCAGCGCCAGCGTGAGCTTTATCAAGAAATAGAAAACCGCGTAAGCCAAGCGTATACACAACCCGCTACTGCGCCTGCAACCGATTACACGCAATCGAGCGACGCACAAACCTATAGCAGTGACTTATCTGAAAACGAAGCGTATGAGCGTGCAGTAGCGCTAATAATGAAAGATAAACGCTACGACCAAGCTATTCCTGAGTTTCAAACATTTTTAACAACCTATCCTAATTCTGTGTATGCCTCTAATGCACATTATTGGCTTGGGCAGTTGCTGACCATTAAAAATGATGGTGTAAAAGCAAGTGAGCATTTTAAAGTTGTGGTTAATGAGTTTCCTAACTCAAATAAACGACCAGATGCCATGTTAAAGTTAGGCACGCTTTTACAAGAGCAAGGCCTGAATCAAGAGGCACAAAAAATATTGGGTGATCTAATTAACCAATATCCAAGTACAACAGCTGCAAAACTTGCAACCGAGCGTCTAGCTAATTAAGACGCATTTAAGCGGTGTATTTAAAGCTCAAACTACATAGAAATACTCGGCGAATCTTGTATTTGCGTGTAGTTTGAGCACAAACGCTTTAATTTTGCTCACCTAGGCATAAAAACTGAAAAAAAGAGACATTTTCGGTTGCACTCATTTTATAAATAAGTATTATAAGCGCCCGCAGCAAACGAATGGTTACCCCACTCAAAATGCGGCAAAAAGAGCGGGTCATTAGCTCAGTTGGTAGAGCAGTGGACTTTTAATCCATTGGTCGATGGTTCAAGTCCATCATGACCCACCATTCTTTATTTAGGTGAAGATTGGTTCAATCGGCGGATTTACGCAGCTCACTTAAATAGTAAGCACACAGAGCGGGTCATTAGCTCAGTTGGTAGAGCAGTGGACTTTTAATCCATTGGTCGATGGTTCAAGTCCATCATGACCCACCATTCTTTATTTAGGTAAAGATTGGTTCAATCGGCGGATTTACGCAGCTCACTTAAATAGTAAGCACAGAGCGGGTCATTAGCTCAGTTGGTAGAGCAGTGGACTTTTAATCCATTGGTCGATGGTTCAAGTCCATCATGACCCACCATTCTTTATTAAGGTAAAGATTGGTTCAATCGGCGGATTTACGTAGCTCACTTAAATAGTAAGCACATAGAGCGGGTCATTAGCTCAGTTGGTAGAGCAGTGGACTTTTAATCCATTGGTCGATGGTTCAAGTCCATCATGACCCACCATTCTTTATTAAGGTAAAGATTGGTTCAATCGGCGGATTTACGCAGCTCACTTAATAGTAAGCACACAGAGCGGGTCATTAGCTCAGTTGGTAGAGCAGTGGACTTTTAATCCATTGGTCGATGGTTCAAGTCCATCATGACCCACCATTCTTTATTAAGGTAAAGTTTGGTTCAATCGGCGGATTTACGTAGCTCACTTAAATAGTAAGCACATAGAGCGGGTCATTAGCTCAGTTGGTAGAGCAGTGGACTTTTAATCCATTGGTCGATGGTTCAAGTCCATCATGACCCAC
>NZ_JAQREZ010000035.1:0-47916 GCF_028598715.1 Pseudoalteromonas sp. GABNS16E | reverse complement strand
CCTGATTTAGAGCGATAACCTACGCTTTGTAATAAACGCTGCACTCGGCCTTTACTGCAATCATATCCGTCGGCTATGGCGGCTTGCCACAATTTTCTGTAACCAGGTATGCAGTGCTCTTCATTACCTCTTTTTATTAAAAACTGAAGTAAAAAATCATTTTTTCTTTCAACTGGATTCGACGACTGTTTCAACCATTTGTAATACCCAGCCTTAGAAACAGATAATAACTTACATAACTTGCTTACTGTTTTCTTCACCGTCGTGGTCTTATGAATATATTGAAACCTTATTCTTTTAGACTGTCGAAGTAGGCCCTCGCCTTTTTTAGTATGTCGTTCTCCAACTGTACGTCCTCAAGCTGCTTTTCAAGGTTACGAACTTGACGTTCAAGGTCTTTATATGACTTTTCTGGACCATGGTTTTTAAGTGGCTTAGGCTCTTTTCTTGAGGTCATTTTACTTCTCCAACTTGACAGCATATCGGGATGAATACCGTATTTATTAGCGGTCATTTTAACGGTACCGTGTGAGTCTAATGACTCCTGCACCACTTTTCTTTTAAATTCCTCTGTATGTTTACGAAACGCTTTTACTTTCATGAGAACTGACTCCTAAATAGGTGTCTACTTTTATGGAGTCAGATCAATCAGCTATCAGCTAAAAAATCGACTACTTAATGCTAACCAGCTAATATTCCTGCCTATTCTTTAATATTCAGCTTCTTATATCTGCATGAATAGCCAAGAATCTAGTCTCACTTTAAAAAAGGAAGCACTAAAATGAGCACACTAGGTCAACAAGTAAAGCAGCTTAGAAATAATAAAAAATTGAGCCAACCAGAGTTCGCTCAGCAAGTGGGGATAGAGCAAAATCATACCCAAACTACCTCAAGATGCGAGTTTCAGTTGGAATTAAAAGCGATTTAGGCAAGGCATTGATTGCAATTAATAGTGGTTCTATTGTTAAAATCAATAACGCAGTATCAATCGCTTTTAAACCAACCCTTTGGGCGTTTCACAGGCACTTACTCTCATCGTTGTTACTTCTTAAAAAGGACTGCCATTGTTGCAAAGTAACGCCTTGATATTAAGCCCCTGTGAGACGCTGAATTCTGCATCTTGAGGTGGTTTGGGTATATATCAAAACTTGAAAACGATAAATCAATTCCCTCGAATGAAATATTTAGAGCCTTATTGATAGCATTAGATCTTTCAATTGATGAGTTTATGAAGCCGCTTGTATCAAGTCATGATAAAACTAGGCTTATGCAGATACCGGATGTTGAACAGTGGTATAAAAATAAAGCTGTGAGCACTTCAGTAACTCAGCGTAAATTGATTTATTTAGCAATGTTTTTAATTTCGTTTGGGTGTGCACTATTTTATGCAGGCCATAAAAATTATGTGTTTAACGAACATTTTTATGAGTATCGCTCAATTGGAATTATTAAAAATGATGAACCACTCAATGTTTTCAATCATTGGAAAGATTATATAATAGATCCCAGTGCTGAAAAGCGTACAGCAAAACTTAAAGAGATGCTTGCTAGGCGTGTTGAACTTTTTAAATTAATGGATGAGTATATCGGTGAATCATTTGTCGAAGACGTGACGGGTGGTAAACGTGTTTATACAACAAATGCTGTCCCACGCTACATATCACATGCAGGTAATACCTGGCTTGAGTTTATTGGATTATTTGCAGCTGTGTTTGGTTTAGCTCTGGCGGTATTAGAACCAAAATTAACGCGTCACCCATAAAAAGCTGTATGCAAACAAGCACACAGCTTTTATCTTAAATTTAGCCCATAGTTGTATGGGCTTAAGCGCTATTTTAGATAGGTATCTAAAAAGTTTAAGTAAGCGTTAGAGGCTGTTATACGGTTTTCTTTTTTAGTAAAACCATGCCCTTCATCATCAAACAATACATACTCTACTGGCACGCCATTGGCTTTGACTGCGGCAACGAGCTCATCGCTTTCAACTTGTAAAACACGTGGATCGTTAGCGCCTTGTATTACCATTAAAGGTTTAGTGATATTTTTAGCATGAAATAGTGGCGATATAGCCCGATGACGCTCACCATCTGTTGCAGGGTCGCCCATTTCATCGTACAACGCCTTTTTAAAACTCTCCCACCAGGGTGGAATTGAGTTTAGCGTTCTTACCCAGTTAGTAACCCCAAAAATATTAATACCGACTTTGAATTCTTCCGGCTCAAAAGCAAGGGCTGCAGCAGTCATAAAGCCGCCGTAGCTGCCCCCTATGATGCCAATTTTATCTGCATCAACCCACTCTAAACTCTGCAGGTGCTTTTTACCGTACACAATATCTTGTAAGTCGTCAGTGCCGTGCTTTTTATCATCCAAATGAAAAAATGTTTTGCCATACCCTGAACTCCCCCGGTTGTTAACTGCAAAAATAGCATAGCCATGATTAACTAAATGTTGTTGCATTGCTCTGTAACCAGTACGGCTTTGCCCACCAGGACCACCATGCACCCACACCAGCGCAGGTACTTTATTGTTTCTGTTGGCTTGTTTTGGTTTATACAACACGCCTGGTATTTCTAGAGTATCAAAACTTTTAAAGCGTACAATGGTGCTCTCTACTAAGTCGTTTTTATCTATGACTTTACTTAATGTGTTAGTAAGCTGCTTAGCTTTATTACTACCGACTTGCCAAACAAATAAATTGCTTGGTGAGGTGTCTGAGTTTAAATAAAACGCCATGGTTTTCTCGTCACTTGAGAAATTCACACCGTGTAAATTACCATTGGGTAGGGCGGGCATAGCAACTTGTTTACCTGTCAGAGTATCTAAAATAGACACTTTGGTACTGGCATCGGCATTGACACCACTTACTTGGTAGCGACCAGATTTAGAAAAATAGATAAAGGTTACGTCCCACTCATCTTCTAAGGCCGGCGTGTGTTTACCTGTGGCTAACTCATAGCGCCACATTTGTGAAAACTCGCCTTTTGCATCTGTAGAGTAATATAAATATTTACCATCAGCAGAGAAGGTTTCAGGCGTATATTGTGCGGGATCATCATGCTGGGATATAAGATGTGGCTTGAGGGTTTTTTTATAAGTGTCAAGAATGTATGTATCACTGTCTTTATTGCTATTATTTTTAGATAAAGCAATAAAGCGTCCATCGGGGCTAATGGCGCCAACATCTAATCCGAGCTCATTTTGATAAACAGGAGACACTTTATAGGTTTCACTATCTACACGATATAAATCCATAAATTTGGCATCACGCTGATTACTTGAGATAAAAAACTGGCTGCCGTCTTTTGTAAAACCTGCAAAGCCAGCTCGTGTTTCATCGCCAGGGGTTAAATCTTTGATTGAACCGTCAACTTCACGCACGTAAACATGGTACCGTTCGTTACCGCCTGAGTCTTTGGTAAACAATATACGCTCATCATTAGGGAAATAGCGTACTGGGTAAGTACTGTCTTCAAAATTAGTTAAGCGGGTTTTACTACCGGTTTTAACATCGACTTCGTATAAGCTGTAAATACCGCTTTCATCGCTACTGACTAACACTTTATCACCACTTGGTGAAAAACTACTGCCCATAATAGAGGTGGTGTCAAAAAAAGTTTTTGCGTCGTAGGTTTTTACTTGTTGTGTTTGCTCAGTTTTTACAGCGCTAGAGCCTAAACTATTAGATTGATTGCAACCCGCTAATGCAAGAGATACAGCACAGGTAATACAGGCAAGTTTGAGGGCTTTTTTCATAGGTACATTCCTTGGTTTATAGTTATGTTTTCATTTAGAAGTGTTAACCGAACGTTTTTCAAACGCAAGTATTTCTGATATGCAAACAGTAATAAAGTGTTACAAACCATAAATCGTTTTTATATAAGTATTCGCTATAATGATAACTCGTTGAAAAGTGGGTATTTATGATAGAAGTCATTGGGTTACATAAACAGTTTGCTGAAAACATATTGTACAACGGTTATAACGTGCGATTCTGTGCACCTAAAATATGCATCGAAGCACCTAATGGCCAAGGGAAAACAACTCTATTGATGATGTTAGCGGGGCTTGAAACTTACGAAAGTGGTGAGCTTTTGTTTTCTGGAAACACATTAACCGAACCACATAAGCAAGTTGCTATAGCCTCTGACAGTATTGCTTTACCCGACTTTTTAACAGCAAAGCAAATAATTAACTTATCCTCAAATACATTTGGCTGTTGTTGGCCAACAGCTATAGTCGATGGGTTTAATTTTAATGAATTTCTAAATACGCGCTTTGACGCTCTATCATCAGGAAACCAAAAGAAGTGTCAGTTAATTTTAGCGCTTATGCGCGATGCACCGTATTTACTGTTAGATGAACCCAGTGCAGCACTTGATCAAGCGAGTATTGAGTATTTACTAATTTTACTTGATGAATATTTAGTAAATAAGCCACAAGGTCAAATAATTATTACCTGTCACGAGCCCGAGCCTTTTTTACTGCATGGCTTTGAGTGTATGCCTTTATGATTGCAAATTTAAAACAATCAATTGGCCAATACCGCTTTTTTATGGATTATCGTTTTCAGGCATACAAGACTGAACTTACACAATTATTATTACAACTGAAAAGCTTTGGGGTGTTATTTTTAGTGGTGTTAGGTTCGTCAGTGTTGGGTTTGATATTGCTACTTTTTTTAGGGCTTGGAAAAATTATTGATAGTAGTGATGCACCTCAATATGGTGCGAAAATGGCTTGGCTGTATTTGCTGCTACAAAGTGTAATGTTGAGCGCAATGAAGTCTGCAATAAAAAACTCAGCCCAACGAGCGTTTCAACAGACATTGGTAAAGCGGTATTGGCTTGGTTTGATGGATATAAAGCTTTTGCTGTTAAGTAATGGCTGGTTGATTGCAAGCCTTGTTATCGCGATTGACCTGAGCATAAACCAGTGGCTTAGGGTGCCGCATTTTTTGGTGTTTTTACTATTACAATTTACGCTCGGCATTTTATGCTTATACAAGCCAATTGCGCTTGTTTATGGATTTTTGTTATCTGCAATGTGGCTAATGTTACCGTTTGATGTAAGCCCACTGACTTATCAGTATGTCTTTGTGCTGTTATTTGCCTTAAGCACCTTAATGGTACCTTTTAATTTTGCAGCTAAGTTAGATCTAAGCTCACTTACAGGCTTTTGGCTAATGTTTTTTATACACAACAGCTGGACTTTGATTTGGCGAGGTGCTTTATTGTTGTGCGTATTTATGGCGTTTGAGGTACTACTACAAGAGCGCGCTAATTTAGCAGATATATTTAGTATTTTGTCACTAGCTTTTGTGGTGTTGTTTAGTAGTTCATTACAATTTGATTGTAGTCATCTACATCAACAATATAGTGTGTTTTTTAAAATGCAGAATAAGCAAACAGCATTTTTTATTGGCCAATTTGTTCCTAGTTTAATTGTGCTCTTACTTTCGCTTATTGGTTTTTTTGCTTTATTCAACCAAGCAAGTGGCTTGTTGCTATTAACTGGCATTATTTGGTGCACACTCCAACAAGCTATCGTGCAAAAAAAACCAGCGCATTACGCGCTGGTTTGGATGATCACAACAGGCGGACTGTTGGCTGCGTTAACCTAACGGGTTAAGCTGCATCTGCTTTGCTGTCTTCACTTTTACGTGCGGCTTTGCCTGCTAATAAATCAGCTGGGTCAAAGTCATCAACGTTAATTACGTCTAAGCGGGCTTTTTCAACAGCGGCTAATTTATCAGCTTCTGCTTGGCTTAATATGCCAGCTTCAAGGCCCATTTGCGCTACTTTATCAAGTTGGAAGAATGGCAGTTTAAGGCCTTTTTCTTTACATACTCGTTCAAATAACGGCTCTACAGCCAGTACGTCTTTAAGTGTTTGCTCTTGACGGCCAACTAGGTTTAGTGGCTCATCTTTTAAGTAAACATAGCTTGCTAAACGGTTACGCGTTTCGCTAGGTACTTGAAGTAGTTGTGCTAGTTTATGCTCAAGTTTGTCGGTAGGTTTACGAACCGGGCGACCAAACGGGAATAACAATACTTTTAATACGCCACGTAATGGGGCAGAGGGCATGTTATTGATTAAATCAGCAAGGGCACGTTGGCAGTGGTAAAGATGATCCTGACAGCTCCATTTTACTAGGGCTAAATCTTCTTGTTTACGGCCTTCATCGTTATAACGCTTAAGCGTTGCAGACACTAAATATAAGTAGCTTAGTAAGTCACCTAAACGTGCTGAAATACGTTCTTTACGTTTAAGCGAGCCACCAAATACCGCCATGCTAATGTCAGACATAAGCGCAAGCGATGCACTAAAGCGTGATGCTATACGGTAAAACTCTGCGGTGTCGTCTTTGTACGGTACGCTAGTAAAACGTGCACCACTAAGCGCAAGCCACTTAGTACGTACAAGGTTCGACATTGTAAAGCCAATGTGGCCCATTAGCGCTTTATCAAATACGTTAAGCGCTTCTTCGCGGTCTTCAATTTCACAAGCACCAAGCTCGGTTAGTACAAATGGATGACAGCGAATTGCACCTTGACCATAAATAATCATATTACGGGTCAAGATGTTGGCACCTTCTACTGTTATAGCAATAGGGGCACCTTGATAGCCACGACCTAAATAGTTATTTGGCCCAAGCATAATCCCTTTACCGCCAAGTACGTCCATTGCATGAATGGTCGACTCGCGCATTTGCTCGGTAAGGTGGTATTTAATAATAGCTGAAACAACCGATGGCTTTTCACCTAAATCTACTGCACCTGTTGACATACTAACGGCTGCATCTGAGCTGTAAGCGTAACCAGCAAGTTTAGCCAGTGACTCTTCAACACCTTCCATTTTACCAATTGGTAAACGGAACTGACGACGAATGCGGCTGTATGCACCTGTTGCTACGGCAATTGTTTTAATACCACCGGCAGAGTTTGATGGCAATGTAATTGCACGGCCAACCGATAAACATTCAACCAGCATGCGCCAGCCTTGGCCAGCCATTTCTGGGCCACCAATAATGTAATCAAGGGGTACAAAAATGTCTTTACCGCGAGTCGGGCCATTTTGAAATGGTACGTTAAGCGGGAAGTGGCGACGACCAATTTCAACACCTGGCGTGTTAGTTGGAATAAGTGCACAGGTAATGCCTGGCTCTTTGTTGTCGCTTAGTAAACCATCTGGATCTTGTAGTTTAAAGGCAAGACCAAGTACTGTAGCCACTGGTGCAAGAGTAATGTAACGCTTGTTCCAGGTAAGGCTAATACCTACTACTTCTTCACCGTTCCATTGCCCTTTACACACAACACCATAGTCTGGAATTGAGCTCGCGTCAGAGCCTGCTTCTGGCGAGGTTAATGCAAAACATGGAATTTCTTGGCCTTGGGCTAAGCGCGGTAAATAGTGATTTTTTTGATCTTCAGTACCGTAGTGCTGAAGTAATTCACCTGGGCCTAACGAGTTAGGTACACCTACAATTGACGATAGTAAGGTCGATTTACTGGTTAACTTTTGCAGAACACATGATTGTGCAAACGCAGAAAACTCTAAACCGCCGTATTCTTTTTTGATGATCATGGCAAAGAATTTATTATCTTTTAGATATTGCCATACATCTTGCGGTAAATCGGTAAGCTCGTGTGTTGCTTCCCAATCATCTAGCATGCTACATACTACTTCTACAGGGCCATCAATAAAGGCTTGCTCTTCAATAGTCAGTTTTGGTACTGGGTATTGGTGTAGCTTTTTCCAATCTGGGTTACCACAAAATAAATCAGCTTCCCACCACGTAGTACCGGCATCGATTGCTGACTTTTCAGTGTCAGACATGCTCGGCGTTACTTTTTTAAAGGTAGTAAAAATCGGCTTGATTATATATTGCTGACGAATGCCAGTAACAGAAAGAGGAACTGCGATGATCAAAAAGATCAACCAGCTAATTAAACCAAAAGCACCTGCAAAGGTACCAATTAGTAATGTTGCGGCAGAAACACCAAGTGCTGTGTTCCAACTCGCTCTGTGGTAAACCGCGATGCTGAGCAGTGCGATTAAACCGAGTGTAAATATGAGTGTCATTGCTTATTCCTTAATAGAGGTCAGACCACCTCAGTTAGAGTAGCGCTAGTGAGCGTAAGTTTCAAGTACATTACAGCGTTAAATTAACGACAAACTAGCCATTATGCTTATCATTATTCCCTTTATAAGGAACAAACATGCACCACTGCTATGTTTAATTCAATCACAGCAATTATTTAAGCACTAAAAATCAGTAAATCAGCTAGCCAAAAAAGTTTTTTTAAGTAAGTATGTCTGTTGTAGCGCACAGTAAAGTACAGCGCTATTTATACGTATTTTTTAAGGGTTAGTTTATTAATGTGTGAATTACTTGGCATGTCAGCCAACGTACCTACGGATATTTGTTTTAGTTTTTCAGGTTTATTAGAGCGCGGTGGTAATACTGGCCCGCATAAAGATGGCTGGGGTATCACGTTTTACGAGGGTAAAGGGTGTAGAACCTTTAAAGATCCTGAGCCAAGCTATCAATCAGAAATCGCCAAGCTAGTAAAAGCCTACCCCATTAAAAGTGTGTCGGTAATTAGCCATATTCGCCAAGGAAACCGTGGCCGAGTGTGCCTTGAAAATACCCATCCGTTTACCCGTGAGCTTTGGGGACGCGAAATTACCTATGCACATAATGGCCAGTTATCTAACTATCACGATTTAAAACCACAATATTATCGCCCTGTGGGCAACACCGACAGTGAGCTGGCGTTTTGTTGGTTGCTAGATAAAATTCGTGAAAAATACCCAAAACGTCCCTCTAATATGGCCTCTGTATTTAGATATGCGGCTAAGCTTTCGCATACGCTACGTGAAAAGGGCGTATTTAATATGTTATTGACCGATGGCGTATTTGTATTGGCGTACTGCACGAATAACTTACATTACATAACGCGCCGAGCGCCATTTGGTAAAGCAACGTTAATTGATGCCGATATGGTGGTTGATTTTAACGAAGAAACCACCCCAAACGATGTAGTAACAGTAATAGCTACACGGCCGTTAACCAACGACGAACGCTGGCAAAAAATGCAGCCAGGGGAGTTTGCGTTATTTAAAATGGGCGAACTAATTTAGTTAAATAGCCTAAAAGCAAACACAAAAAAACGCGATATAAAATCGCGTTTTTTTGTGTTTGCTATCACCGTGTTTACGGCGCTTCTGATCTTACTTCGCTGCTTTCGCTTACTGGAGTAGAAACAGGCTGGGTAACGGTAAATGAATTCATTTGTACCTCGAACTGCTCCATGCCTTTTTCGCCTTTCCACATACGTACAAGCATGTAGTCCATTTCTGGTGCAAACCAGGCAAGGGCTTGGCGTTTATCGTTATCGTATAAACGTTTTACTTTTATAGCTTCTACGTTACCAATTGGCAGCGAAATCATTTCTTTGCCAACCACTTCAAAGTTGTAGTCGCGGCGATTGCCTTTTTTATCAATAAGCGGAAACGAAAAATAAGTTTCGCCTTTTTTTAAGCCTTCGCGTACTTGTACTTGATACGAAATAGCATCTTGAAATTCGTCAGTCCATTCGCACTTTAGCGGGTATTCACTAGTACTGCTGGTGACCACTTTATTTTGTGTATCAAAGTCTATTTTATAATCTTTATCTGGGCCGGTGCCGGTACGCACCATATTGTAATGATGAGGAGTGACTTTGTTATCTAAAAAAGTAAATACTGAGGTTTCTTCTCGCTTGTCAGAGAAAATCATCCACTCAATATTGCTGTGATAAGTAAGTTGATATGTTTGCTCGCCAACTTTTTTAAGTTCGCGTACTGCCTCGCCATGATTTTTACCTTTGCGTAAAATATCGTAGCTGGCTTGATATTCTGTTAGTTCGCCTGCAATTAGGCTAGTAGGAAGTAAAGCGCCCACACATAACAGCAGGGCACTTATTTTTTTATTGTGGGTAGTGCGCGCCGTGTGCAGGAAGTTGTTTTTCGTCAAGAACTGCATAATCTGCTTCCATCGTAAGTCGTTGTTCACTGAACCACTTGACCACCAAAGGATAAATTATATGCTCTTGTTCGTGCACGCGTTTAGCTAATGTTTCTGCTGTATCATCCTTGAGTACAGGTATTTGCGCCTGAAGAATAACGGGACCGCCGTCTAACTCTTCAGTTACAAAATGAACACTTACGCCATGAACATCGTCTTTTGCATCAATTGCTCTTTGGTGGGTATTCAGCCCCTGATACTTAGGCAACAAAGATGGATGAATGTTCAACATTTTTCCAACATATTTTTGCACTAAGCTAGGAGTAAGAATACGCATAAACCCAGCTAATACAACTAGATTTGGCATAAAAGAGTCAATAACGTTCATTAATTGCGCATCATAGGCCTCGCGCGAGTCAAAATCTTTGTGACTGAGCACTTTTGTAGCAATACCTGCTTGTTTTGCACGCTCAAGGCCGTAAGCGTCTGCTTTGTTACTTATAACAGCCGCTATGTGTCCGTTTATTTCGCCGCGCTCGCAGGCATCAATAATGGCTTGTAAATTAGAACCACTACCTGATATTAATACCACTAAGCGAATGGGTGCCATTACTTAGCACCACCTACAATTTCTACTTGCTCTTCGCCGGCAACGGCATCTTGAATTTCACCAAGGTGCCATGCGTTTTCGCCAAGCTCTTTTAAAATGCTTAAGCTTTGCTCTAGCGCATCGCCTGGTACTACTAATACCATGCCTACACCACAGTTAAATGTACGGTACATTTCGTGCGTAGTAATATTGCCGTTTTCTTGTAACCAGTTAAAAACGGTTGGCCACTGCCAGCTATCGCCTTTAACTACTGCTTTTGCAGAATCAGGTAATACACGCGGAATGTTTTCCCAAAAGCCGCCGCCAGTAATATGCGATAGGGCATGCACGTCTACTTGCTTAAATAACTCAAGTAAAGGCTTAACGTAAATACGGGTTGGCTCTAGTAAGTGCTCGCCTAGTGTTTTGCCGTCAATAACTTGGTTCGTATCGGCGTTTGATACTTCAAGCACTTTACGAATTAAAGAAAAGCCGTTTGAGTGCGGACCGCTAGAGGCAAGGGCAATAAGTTGATCGCCGGCTGCTACTTTTGTGCCATCAATAATTTTAGATTTTTCTACTACACCGGTACAAAAACCGGCCATGTCGTAGTCTTCACCATCGTACATACCTGGCATTTCAGCTGTTTCGCCGCCAATCAGGGCACAGCCAGAAATCTCACAGCCTTTACCAATACCGGTTACTACATCGGCCGCTGTGTCTACATCTAGTTTACCTGTTGCATAGTAATCTAGAAAAAACAGGGGTTCAGCGCCTTGTACTATTAAATCGTTTACACACATTGCAACTAAATCAATACCTACAGTATCGTGTTTTTTTAAGTCGATAGCTAAACGTAGTTTAGTACCTACACCGTCAGTACCTGCTACTAGTACTGGCTGTTTGTAACCTTCTGGAATTTCGCAAAGAGCGCCAAAACCACCAATTCCGCCCATTACTTCTGGACGACGCGTTTTTTTAACTACGCCTTTAATACGCTCAACAAGTGCATTACCAGCGTCGATATCTACGCCCGCGTCTTTATAGCTTAATGACTGTTTTTGTTCGCTCACAGGTTTTCCTCAAATAATTGCTTGGGGTTGCTTTTCGATAGCTTAGAAACGCGCGTATTTTACAACAATTGCAACTGCGCGGCTAGCTCAAATATAGTTTTGAAATAATTAACAAGGACACTTGTCCGCTATTAGTTTGTTAATTGCACAAAAAAAGGCACCCTAGGGCGTGTTGACCTTTGCGGATTGAGATTTGTTCAATCTAGGGGCGATTAAATAGCGGCGCGAGGTTTGTAACCTAGTGGCTCGATAACTGCTCCTGCGTTATTCTAATGACTTACATCCCTGTAAGAATAAGTAAAAACCGAGCAAAGCTTCCGCGTCCTGCTCACGCCCCTTACCTACATCCATGTAGGCAACAAAGAGTTTATCGCCCCTAGGCAGAACCCAAGGGCAGCGCATGTTTGGCATTTATGCTGCGTTATCGCCTATTTATGTGGAATAACCACACTTCATAGGCTCTGCCTTGCCTAAAAACCAAACACGCTGCTGCAAATTTAACCATCAAAGAACAACACGCCCTGGGTGCTTTTTAGTTATTTATGCTTTGGCAGTTAGTATTGCTCTAAGTGGAGCAGGGTAACCTTCAATGGTTTTACTGGTATCGTTTGGGTCTAAAAAATCAACTAATGATTCGTTTTCCATCCAGTCGGTCCTACGTTGCTCATCAAGCGTGGTAATTGCGCAATCTTTTATTTGCACATCTTTAAAGCCAACGCGTTCCATCCACAGTTTTAGTGCAGCAGTACTTGGAATAAACCAAACGTTGCGCATTTTTGCGTAGCGGTCGGTAGGTACCAGTACGGTGTTTTCATCGCCTTCAATTACTAACGTTTCTAGTACGAGTTCGCCACCTGGGCGAAGCTGCGCTTTTAACTGCGCTAAAAAATCGATAGGCGAGCGGCGGTGATACAGCACCCCCATAGAAAACACCGTATCAAACGCTTTAAGCTCGGGTAGTGCTTCTACACCTAATGGTAATAAATGCACGTTTTCGTCTGGGTTGTAATGTTTAATGGCCTGAAACTGACACAAAAATAAATCAGAAGGGTCAATACCCACTACAAATTCAGCGCCTTCACCGCGCATACGCCATAAGTGATAGCCAGAGCCACAGCCGATATCTAATACTGTGCGGCCTTTTAATAGCTCAATATGGGGAAGCAGGCGGTCCCACTTCCAATCGCTGCGCCACTCTGTGTTTATTTCAATACCGTGTACAGTAAAGGGGCCTTTGCGCCATGGCATCATGCGTTTTAATAAATGCGTGGCTTGTTTTTGCTCGCCTTCGCTCATCTCCCCCGGTGCGCCAATTTCTACTTTAGTGGCGATATCAACGTGGGTTGTTTTTACTTCTGGCAGATTTTTAAGTACTTTTTGCCATTTTGGTAAATCGCCATGGCTTGCCTCGTTTTGCCAATGCTTTAATTGAGCGGGCAGGGTTTCTAGCCAGTGGCTAAGTGGGCTTTGTGCAATTGCTGCGTAAAATTGGTTAAACCATTGAGACATAAGTCACTCTCTTTATTTAATTGCTACCATTGAGCAAAAATTAAAACATTGATACCACACCTGCGTTTGGCTAAAACCAATGTCGCTTAAACGATTAAAGTGAGTGCTTAGCGTATCGGGGCGCATCACGTTTTCAATGGCAGTACGTTTTTGGCTTATTTCAAGCTCTGAGTAGCCATTGTGGCGTTTAAAGTCGTGGTGCAAATCAATTAATAAATTATCGCACTGCTCGTTTTCGGCTTTAATTTTTTCGCTAAGGAGCAGGACGCCACCGGGTTTTAAGTTAGCGTAAATTTTTTCAAGCACGGCTTGGCGCTGTAAAGGCGGAATAAATTGCAAGGTAAAATTCATGGCCACTACCGACGCATTTTGAATCTCAAGCTCGTTAATATCGCCTAAAGTTACTGTAACAGGCACGTCTGACTTAAAGCCTTGTAAATGTACCTTACAACGCTCAACCATAGCTTGTGAGTTATCTACAGCAATAATGTGGCAGTTATCGGTGCGAATATTACGGCGCATACTTAGGGTAACCGCACCAAGCGAGCAGCCTAAATCGTAAAGGTTTGAATTACTTTGCGCATATTCACCGGCCAATTTACCCATAGTGCTTACAATGGTGGCGTACCCAGGCACAGAGCGCTGGATCATATCCGGAAAAACCTCAACCACATTTTGGTCGAAGCTAAAATCTTTTACTTGTTGCTCAGAGGCGTAAATACTGTCTTTTATACTCACTAAGGCAGTCTCTTTAAAAATAATGGCACTATTTTAACATTTTATACTGGATAGTCAGTGATAAATTCAGTAGCTTGGCTAGAATTATGAATAATAAGTATAAAAGAGAACGTTAAATGAGCAAAAGTAAGGTAATTAGCACAGACGATATATTAGCAACCCTATGTCATTCAGTGACGGGTGTTCTGTCATCAGCCAGCGGTAACGAAATTAGCTACTCGGCTATGGTGCAAAAAATAACGCGCACCTGTATGCGTCCAGACATTGGCTGTTTTGTATTATTTGATGGTGGCTTTACAGGGCTTGTAGTCACTAATTTTACAGCGCAAGCGGCAATGGAAATTTACGGCGATTACATGCGCAATATGGGCATGCCTGAAGAAGAAATTGCCCACAGTCATTTATCGGATGACGTTTCAAATGTAATGGGCGAACTGATGAACCAAATTGTTGGTGACTTCACTTCTAAAGTGCGTGAGCAGCTGCATACCTCTATTACGCAAAACCAGCCAAAAATGATGGCGATTAATAAACAAGTGCAAATATCGGTTGATACCACAATGGACCGTCCACAAGCACGCCGCGTAACCTTTACTACGCGCAACCAAAATATCTTTTACCTAGAGCTGGCAATGGATAAAACAGAGTTTATTAAACTACATGACTTTGACATTGTAGGAGCGATAGACCCTGATGACATTATCGAAAACGAAGCTAAGCAAAAGGCCGAAAAAGCAAAAGCTAAGTCAAAAGAAGCAGAACAAGATGATGCCGATGATGACTTTATGGCTGAGCTAGGGCTGTAATGTAGGTTGGGTTGAGCGAAGCGAAACCCAACGTGCTTTTGAGCTGTCAGTTTTAAGCTATCAGCGGTCAGTAGAAAAGTTACTAAAGAGAACGCGATTTTAAATCGCGTTTTTTTTATTGAGAACTTTGATTACGAGTTAGGTTGTATTTATTTTTCGCTGACCGCTGACCGCTGACCGCTGACCGCTGACCGCTGACCGCTGACCGCTGACCGTTCATGAATAAGGATTCTTTCCCATTGCCACCACCACACAAAAAATCCGTAAATCTAACTCTAACTGATGGTATTGCGGCTCCATGTGGCAGCACAGTTTATAAAAGCTTTTATTGTGATCTTTTTCTTTAAAGTGGGCGAGTTCGTGTACGACTAGTGCTTTTAACAGTGGCTCGGGTGCGCGCAGTAAATCACTGTTTATGGCTAAATCGTGTTTACGGGTTTTACCCTGCATGCGGTAGGTGTGAGTACCGAGTGCGTTGGTGACCATATCACCTTGTTTTTTAAATGCAGCGCGGCCAAACGGGGGGGCGTTTTTTAAATACTGCTTTTTTAAATCAGTGGCGTAGCTGTAAAGTAGTTTGTCGGTGGTGATGGTGTGCGCATGTGGGTATTTTTTAAGTAAGTAGTCACATACCTTATTGTTATTTATAAGGCTTAATACTTGCTCAATAATGTTAGCTGGGTAGCCGGTAAAGTAACGTGCGTATTCACTCATTTTTATTCTCTATTTAAAAAAGCGTTGGCTGGTGGGCTTCTTTTTCGCCGCTGAATGGGTTTAATACTGGGTGATTATACCCTAGGTCTTCACAAAACTGCCTAGCGAGTCGTGGAGATTCACGGTTATCGGCAGTATGAAAAAACACATACGGGGACTTCCCCTCATCAAGCCATTGTTTTACTTTACTGAGCCAGGGTTTATAAAAGGGTTTATAGTCGTTTTGTAAATCGGCTATTACAAAGCGCGCCATCGGCTGCGAGCCAGTAGCTATTGCATGTACCGGTAAGTGGGGCTTTTTTTGTTGTGCATCTATTAAAGCCTCGGTGGTGGGCTTTACTGCAAAAAGCGCACGGGTATCCATAGAAATACGGTTTATATTATTTGCCATTAATAGCTGATTAAGGGCAATTTCGGCCTCACCTTTTTTAAAAAAATCACTATGTCGTACTTCTACGCCGTAATTTAGCTCTTTGGGGAGCAAGCTAATAAATTGCGTTAATTTAGGTAAATCGCTTGGACCAAACGCTTTGGGTAATTGCAGCATTATTTGCCCTGTTTTTTCAAGTATTGGGGCAAATAACGTAAGCCAGTCATTAAGCTCTGCCTGAACGTTACTAAGCGCAAGCTCGTGGCTAAAGCGACGATGAAACTTAAACGTAAATTTAAAGTCCTCGGGTACGCTTTGAGCCCAGCGTAAAACAGTGCTTGGCGCCGGGTCTGCGTAAAAGCTGGTATTGCCTTCAACTGAATTAAAATGCTGGGCATATTGGCTTAGCATATCGGCATTTTTACATTGGCGGGTAAATAAGTTGCCTTTCCAGGCGCTGCTCGACCACTGAGGGCATCCAATATATAACATAAAAAGGGTGGCTTAATGACTTCGTGGCGTAAGTGTACCAAATACATACGGTGCTTGCTGCAAATTAACATTACAAAGCTAAACACACGCTCTAGGGCGTGTTGATCTTTGTAGATTGAAATTTGTTCAATCTAGGGGCGATTAAATCGCGGCGCGAGGTTTGTAACCTAGTGGCTCGATAACTGCTCCTGCGTTATTCTAATGACTTACATCCATGTAAGAATAAGTAAAAATCGAGCAAAGCTTCCGCGTCCTGCTCACGCCCCTTACCTACATCCATGTAGGCAACAAAGAGTTAATCGTCCCTAGGCAGAACCCAAGGGCAGCGCATGTTTGGCATTTATGCTGCGTTATCGCCTATTTATGTGGAATAACCACACTACATAGACTCTGCCTTGCCTAAAAGCCAAACATACTGCTGCAAATTCAACCACCAACGTTCAACACGCCCTAGCATCTTGATACTACTTGGGTATAATGCAGGGCTTAATTTGATTATTTTTAGATTGCTAGCGGCTTTATTTGTATTGTGGTGACCAGTTTTTTAAATCACACGCCTTAAAACAAATAAATATAACCGTTTAAGCCTTTTATCTGACAGGAAAACTATGCGCTCTATATATTGCGGACAGCTAAATAAAACTCACGTAGATCAAGAAGTTGAACTATGTGGCTGGATCAACAAACGACGTGACCTTGGTGGACTTATCTTTGTCGATTTACGCGATAGAGAAGGGTTAGTACAAGTTGTATTCGATCCAGAAGTTGAAGGACTAATGGATAACGCTAACAAACTTCGTCAAGAGTTTTGTGTGCAGTTAAAAGGGGTTGTACGTGCGCGCCCAGAAAGCCAAGTAAATAAAGACATGGCAACAGGCGAAGTAGAAATTTTAGGTACTGAGCTAACTATTATTAACCGCTCTGAGCCGCTTCCGCTTGATTTTAATCAAACCAATTCTGAAGAGCGCCGCTTAAAGTACCGCTACTTAGATTTACGTCGCCTTGAAATGAGCGACCGTATTAAGCTGCGCGCTAAAGCAAGCAGTTTTGTTCGTCGCTTTTTAGATGACAATGGCTTTTTAGACATTGAAACACCTGTACTTACAAAAGCAACACCAGAAGGTGCACGCGATTACTTAGTACCAAGCCGTGTTCATAAAGGCAGCTTTTACGCATTACCACAGTCGCCACAGTTGTTTAAGCAATTGTTGATGATGTCGGGTTTTGACCGTTACTACCAAATTGTTAAATGTTTCCGTGATGAAGATTTACGTGCCGATCGTCAACCTGAATTTACCCAAATAGATTTAGAAACCTCGTTCATGAGCTCTGATCAAGTACGTGGTATGACTGAAAAAATGATCCGTGAAATGTGGCAATCATTACTAAACGTTGATTTAGGCGATTTCCCAATTATGCCTTACAGCGAAGCAATGAGCCTTTACGGTTCTGATAAGCCAGACTTACGTAACCCAATGAAGCTTGTTGATGTAGCTGATTTAGTAAAAGACGTAGAGTTTAACGTATTTTCAGGCCCAGCTAACGACGAAAAAGGCCGCGTTGCTGTATTAACAGTACCGGGTGGCGCTAAGCTTTCGCGTAAGCAACTTGACGATTACACTAAGTTTATTGGCATTTACGGCGCTAAAGGTATGGCGTGGATGAAAGTAAACGACCGCGATGCAGGCGCTGAAGGCGTTCAATCTCCAGTTGCTAAGTTTTTAAACGAAGAGGTAATTACCCAGTTACTTGAACGCACTAACGCACAAACGGGCGACATTATTTTATTCGGTGCCGATAAACGCAACGTTGTAAACGAAGCAATGGGCGCGCTTCGCTTGAAGATTGGTGTTGATTTAGAAATCACTAACCTTGATAGCTGGGCGCCACTTTGGGTTGTTGACTTCCCAATGTTTGAAGAAGATGACGAAGGCACGTTACATGCTGTGCATCATCCATTCACAGCACCAAAAGATATTAGCGCAGAAGAGCTTGAAGCAAACCCTGCCGCGGCTATTTCAGATGCTTACGACATGGTATTAAACGGCTACGAAGTAGGTGGCGGTTCGGTACGTATTCATAATGCTGATATGCAAGAAGCAGCATTTAGAATTTTAGGTATTGATGCGCAAGAGCAACAAGACAAGTTTGGCTTTTTACTTGATGCCCTTAAATACGGCACGCCACCACATGCTGGTTTAGCCTTTGGTCTTGACCGTTTAGTTATGCTTTTATGTGGTACCGATAACATTCGTGACGTTATTGCGTTCCCTAAAACCACTCAAGCATCGTGCTTATTAACCGATGCACCTAGCAAAGCTAATAGCGACTCGTTAACTGAGCTTGCAATCAGTGTGGTAGAAAAAGCAATTCCTAGCGAAGAGTAATACCGCGCAACAAATGCGCTTAGCTAGATTTAAAAACCCTTAGGAGTATGCCTAGGGGTTTTTTTATGGTTAAATTTAAACCAGTTCATACCAATCGTGTTAAGTTATTAGTCTATTTAGCACGCTAGAATAGTTAAATATTTAAGTTGCTTGGTATCAAATATTTTTCAATAGAGAGGGAGTTCTTATGTCGTTTAGTCTCACATTATTTGGTGAATTTTTAGCTTTTTTTATTTTGTTTTGCATTCCAATTTTTGCGCTTATTAGCTACAAAATAGGTAAACGCAAAAGCACCATGCCGGGCGTTTTAGCTTTTGTGGGCGGATGCTTAGCGGTATTTCCGCTCTTTGGCTTAATTTTTATCGCCTTATTAGCGCTTAAACAAGATTTGCCAAAAACCAGCCCTTATGCCCATTAAACAACCCTAAATACGGACACGTAGTCACAGTGCCAATTTCTAATAATAACTATTATTGCGATCAGCAATTTAGTGCCTTACAGCTAGCAAAACACACACTCGAAAACACAGAGTTTGAAGCATGTACGTTTATAAATTGCGACTTATCTCAGGGGCAATTTAAAACGTGTCGATTTATAGAGTGCAGCTTTGAGCATTGCAATTTATCGAGCATTGATTGGGGATACAGCTCGCTTGAAAATGTAAGCTTTAGCCATTGTAAGTTAAACAGCGTGCAATGGAGCAATGCTTATTGGGGAGCGCTAAGTATTGATGCGCCGGTGAGCTTTAATAGCTGTGAGCTTAGTAACAGCTCTTTTTATGAATTAACTTTAAAATCACTAAAATTAATTCACTGCTTTGCAAAAAATGTTGATTTTAGACATGCCAATTTAAAGCAAAGTACATTTACAGGAAGTAATTTTCGCGATAGTGAGTTTTTTCAAACCACTTTAACTGAGTGTGACTTTGTAGGGGCTACAGAATTTAATATAGATTTAAACAGTAATACGTTAGCGGGGGCTAAGTTTGAGCGCTTTGAAGCCCTTAATTTACTGACAAGCCTTAACATTGAGCTTTGCGATTAATATGTGAGGAGCGTTTAGAAGCTGCATATTGCAAGCCTCTAAACAATGAATAACCTTTAATAAGATTAAACAGTGGCCTGTAGCTTGGTATTAACAGCTAGGGCCATTTTTATTACGTGCGTTTGCCAATGTGCGGGCAATTTCAAGCAGTGCAGGGGTGATGTCATCAGCGCCGTCTTTGATTAATTTGGTTACATCGCCTGATGAATATAAGCTATCGCGCGGCGACTTAATACCAAGTTCGCGGACGAAGTCTTTTGTTTTACCTGTGCTGCCTGTTTCAATAAATTTGAAAATAATACGCTCGTTGTTACTTTTTGGCTCGGCCTGTAACACGGCAATTTCTTCTTTATAGGCTTCTATTCGACTTTGCAAAATGTCGATACGTTGTTCAATAGTGCTGTATGATTTCATGGGGTACTTTTCTAAATTAACTAAAAATAATACCCGTATTATCGCATACATTAGCAATGGCGCGCGCTAACCTTTATAGTAAAAGTTATTTTTATTTAAAAACAATGATTTATATAAGTACAACATGCATAAAACAATAAAAAAGTTACTAACATTAAGTGCATTTAGCCTAAGCGCGAGTTTAATATCACCATTAAGCTTTGCTGATGATGTAATAGTGGATCAAAGCCGCAATCGGACCATCCCTATAAATATCACATACCCCAATGAGAGTAATCAATGCAGCGTACACGCAAAGTGCCCTGTAGCATTTGTAAATGCAGGCTACGGTATTAGCCACAATGACTACACGTTTGCGAGTACGCTATTTAATGCACAGGGTTATTTAAGCATTGCAGTCGCACATGAGCTAAAAACCGACCCTGCGCTTAATCGCATGCAGCCTTATTTAACCACCCGCATGGAAAACTGGCATCGCGGTGTGGTTACCCTTAAATTTTTAGTTAATCAGCTAAGTGCTCAATACCCTGAGTATAACTTTTCCCAGCTCACGTTATTTGGCCACTCTAACGGCGGCGATATATCTGCTTTATATGCTTCAATTTACCCAAATGAAGTAAGCCAACTAATTACCCTCGATCACCGACGCATGTTGATCCCACGTAATAAAAACATACGCGTGCTTACACTGCGTGGTAGCGATTACCCAGCCGATGCGAATGTTTTATTAAATGAAACAGAGCTAAAAAACTTCCCTGTTAGCCAAGTAATGATTGAAAAATCGCGCCATAACGATATGTACGACGGCGGGCCAAAATGGCTGGTACAGAGAATAAGTAAAGAAATGCAGGCGTTTTTAAATTAACAAAAACTTGTAGAGCTTTATTTCAGGGCCTGTTGACCTTTCAGGGTTATAATTTGTTCAATCTAGGGGCCATTTAATCACGGCGCGAGGTTTGTAACCTAGTGGGCTAAGTAAAAACCGAGCAAAGCTTCCGCGTCCTGCTCACGCCCCTTACCTACATCCATGTAGGCAACAAAGAGTTAATCGTCCCTAGGCAGAACCCTTTGGACAGCGCCTGTTTGGCATTTATACGTCGTTATCGCCTATTTATGGGGAACAACCACACTACATAGGCTCTGCCTTGCCTAAATACCAAACAGACTGCTGCAAATTCAACCTCGAAAGGTAAACAGGCCCTAGTAAATAGCGCAGCCACAGCCGCGCTATTTTTGTTTTAGTTACTCAACTAATTCACTTACTACAAATGGGCTGTTATGCAGGGTTTTATGCACTGGGCATTTGTCGGCTATTTCTAGCAGGCGTTGGCGCTGTACTTCGGTTAAGTCGCCGCGTAGGGTAATTTTACGGGTAATGGCCTCTAGGTTTTGGGTGCATTCGCCGTTGTCGCAATCTTTGTAATAGTCGCGGGTGTGTTCAAGCTCTACTTTTATATGATCAAGCGGCAGCTTTTTTAAGGTTGCATACATACGCAGTGTCATTGATGTACACGCGCCTAGGCCTGCGAGTATATGGTCGTAAGGATCGGGGCCTAAATTACTGCCACCTACTTTTAATGGCTCATCGGCAAGCCATGTATGATCTTTAGTACTTACGTGCTGAGTAAATATATGATCTTTTTCTTCAACCAGTACTTTGCCGTTTTCTAATTTTGCGCTGTAGTTGCTTTGCTCGTATTTAACGTAGCGGTTTGCCCAATTAGCAATAAGCGTAGCAGCGTACTCGGCATCGTTTTTATTACTTAGTAGGTGGTCGGCGTTATCGAGGCTAATAAAGCTTTTTGGGTGTTTGGCTGATGCATAAATTTTCTCGGCTTCTGAAATATTAACCGTGGCATCAACAGGGGAGTGCATAACTAAAAGTGCGCGTTTTAATTTGCCTATATGGCTACGGTCGTACTTTGCTATGTCCTCTACAAATTGTTTTTTTATGGTAAATTCGCGCCCAGCTAAGCTAACTTTAGCTTCACCTGCGGCGTTTATTTCGTCTAAATGGGCTTCAAAGTTATGTGCAACGTGTTGTGCATCTGAAGGAGCACCAATTGTTGTAATAGCCGATACCTCAGGAATATGCTCTGCAGCAGCCAGTACGGCAGCGCCGCCTAAGCTGTGGCCAATTAATAACTGCGGCGCATCAAAGTGCGTACGCAGGTGATCGGCTGCGGCCACTAAATCTTGAATATTTGATGAGAAGTTACTGTTTGCAAAGTCGCCGTCGCTATTGCCAAGGCCGGTAAAGTCAAAGCGCAGTACGGCAATACCCTGTTGGGTAAGGGCGCGGCTTATGCGCGTAGCGGCAGCAATATCTTTACCACAGGTAAAGCAGTGTGCAAATAAAGCATAAAACTTTACATCGCCGGCTGGGCGTTCAAGCTGGCCTGCAAGTTCTAAATCGCCGCTTTTAAAAGATACTTTTTGTCGCATAGAAGAGCCTTAGTGTTTCATTAAATTACTTTACAATAATAGATAAGATATAAGCACTAATTAGTGCAATTTCAATGTTTATTATGCTTTGATCTTGATCAAGTAAACTGTTTACTATTTCATCGAGAGGACATTTGTCCTTATGTTTTTTGGGTGGTTTGTCTATCCTCGCACAGCGCTATAATGAAGGTTTTGCTACTTTATATTGGCTAATTAGCTATATTTTAAAGCAGCTCACTTCTAACAACCTATTCACTGGAACGTACAATGCAATTACCTACTGTTGATTATAAAGCTCCCGATGCGGCTGCTCACTTTGTTGAATCGTTAAGAAACACCGGTTTTGGTGTATTAAAAAATCACCCAATCCCGCAATCTTTAGTTGAGTCTATTTACGAAAAATGGCAAGACTTTTTTAATTCAGAGCAAAAGCACGACTTTTTATTTTCTAAAGAAACGCAAGACGGTTATTTCCCGCCTTCTGTATCTGAGGTAGCTAAAGGCTTTACAGTAAAAGACATTAAAGAGTACTTTCATGTTTACCCTAAAGGTCGCGTGCCTGCAGAGCTTGAAGCCGACGTACGTGAGTACTACCGTTTAGCTAACGAATTTGCAGCAACGCTTTTAAGCTGGGTTCAAGCAGAGGCACCAGCCGATGTACGTGCTAAGTTTTCTATCGATTTAAAAGACATGATTGCTGATTCTGAGCAAACATTGTTACGTATTTTACATTACCCGCCAATGACAGGTGATGAAGAGCCAGGTGCAATTCGCGCTGCGGCACATGGTGACATTAACTTATTAACTGTGTTACCTGCATCGAATGAGCCAGGCCTGCAAGTTCAAAAAACTGATGGCGGTTGGTTAGATGTGCCATGTGACTTTGGTAGCTTAATTATTAATATTGGTGACATGTTACAAGAAGCGTCGGGCGGGTACTTCCCATCGACTATTCACCGTGTAATTAACCCAACAGGTAAAGCGTCGACTAAGTCGCGTATTTCTTTACCGCTGTTTTTACACCCACGTCCTGATGTTGTGCTTTCTGAGCGTTACACGGCAGACAGCTACCTACAAGAGCGTTTACGCGAGCTAGGTGTTAAATAACGTTATATTTATTGAGTTAAATATAAACCAAAAGCGGCTTTTAGCCGCTTTTGTTGTTTTTAAGCAAGGGTATACCAATCCGCAATAATGTTGAATCATTTTTAGGGGCTAAACGTGTCGCTATCTGCGTTAAAAAATTCTCATTTATGACTATATGGATGCAGAAGGTAGAGCAATGCAGGAGCAATTGCCGAGAACAACTAAATAACGAATTTATTGACTAGCTATCAACACGTTTATCTATTCTCAAAATAGATCACTTAATTAAGCGGATTGGTATTAATTTTTTGGGTAAGTTTGTTTCATTATTAAAACCGACTCAGCAATTATTTGCTCAAGTATAGCTAAATCGATATTTTCCAATTTTGTCACGTACAAACAGCTTTTACCTAGGCTATGTTTACCAAGCTTATTTAATAATGCAGCTATTTTGGGGTGATCAAAGCCAGGCATAATATAAATAGAAAGCTTAGTTTTGCGTGGTGAAAACCCTGTGATTGGCCATTCACCTGTGCGGCCGGAGTCGTACCTATAGCTGTATTGGTCAAACCCTATAATATCTTTACCCCATACAACAGGCTTTGCCCCTGTGACTTTTTCAAACAGGGTTAGTAAGGTTTGTGTGTCTTCAATACGCTTTGAATCTATACTTTCTAGGCATTGCTTAAGTGTTATATGGTTTGCTTTAGTTTTTAATGTCATAGCGTTGATTTGTATTGTTATTAGCTACTCCAAGGTTAGCACTTAATTTGCAAAGTGAATATTTCCATGCATTTCTAAGTTAGTTGCGTATAATGCGCCCTTGGCCGGTTTGGCCTTTTTTTTATTGAGAGATTTTATGAGTTTTGATGGTTTAGGTTTATCACAGTCTTTAGTTAACGCGGTTTTAGAAAAGGGCTATGAAACGCCAACGCCTATTCAGGCTCAAGCAATTCCTGCAATTATTGAACGTCGCGATGTAATGGCGGCTGCACAAACAGGCACAGGTAAAACCGCTGGTTTTACGTTACCGCTAATTGAGCTGTTATCTAAAGGCAGTAAAGCAAAAAGTAACCACGTACGTGCCCTTATTTTAGCGCCTACGCGTGAGCTGGCTTTGCAGGTAAGCGAAAACGTTGAAGAATACGCTAAGCACTCTGCTGTAAGTTCGTTTGTAGTGTACGGCGGCGTAAAAATAAACCCACAAATGCAGCGCCTTCGTAAAGGGGTTGATATTTTAGTGGCCACGCCTGGGCGTTTAATCGATTTACACAATCAAAACGCTGTTAAGTTTGATAATGTTGAAGTGCTGGTACTTGATGAAGCCGACCGCATGCTTGATATGGGCTTTATTCACGACATTAAACGCCTGATTGCTAAAATGCCGCCTAAACGCCAAAACTTAATGTTTTCGGCAACGTTTTCAGATGATATTCGTGCATTAGCAAAAGGGTTAATTAACGACCCTGTTGAAATATCAGTTGCGGCAAAAAACACCACTGCTAAAAGCGTAACGCAAAGCGTTTACGCTGTTGATAAATCGCGTAAAACCGCTTTACTTAGCCATTTAATTCGTAGCAACGACTGGCAGCAAGTGTTAGTGTTTAGCCGTACCAAGCACGGAGCAAACCGTTTAGTTAAACAGCTTGAACGCGACGACATAGTAGGCGCCGCTATTCATGGTAATAAATCACAAGGCGCTCGTGTTAAAGCATTAGATGGCTTTAAAAGTGGTGAAGTACGCGTACTAGTAGCGACTGATATTGTGGCACGTGGCCTTGATATTGTTGAGCTTCCGCATGTGGTTAACTACGACTTACCAAACGTATACGAAGATTACGTTCACCGTATTGGCCGTACAGGCCGTGCTGGTGCATCAGGGCATGCTATTTCGTTTGTAACAGCCGATGACGCCGCTGATTTATACGGTATTGAACGTTTTATTGGTGAGCTGATCCCTCGCGCTGAAGAGCCTGGATTTGAACCAACTAGCCCAGTGCCTGAGCGCGCATTAGATGCTCGCCCAATTAAACCTAAAAAGCCTAAAAAAGCAAAGCAGCCGTTTAACAAACCTAAGTCTGATAAGCCGAACAGCAAAAAACCAAACAATGGGGGAAGCGGTACAGGCCCTCGTCGTGGTGGTTCTAAAAAACCAGCGGCCAAAACCGATGACAACGCACAAAGCCCATGGGCAAAGCGTCAATCGGTAGGTGGTAATGGCCAGCGCCGTCGTCGCCCAAATAACGATTAATCATTATTAAAGATTGTATTGGCCTTTAATTAAACGCCAATACAAAAACGCGCTACCTTTTTAATAGAAGTAGCGCGTTTTTTATTATCTGTAATTTATACTTACCTGATCAACGAATTAACGCCTAATCCTACAAACAAGGTAACGCTAACGCTTAGTAAGGTGCCTAGCATAACGTACTCGGTGAGCTTTTTATCTTTACTGGCACTTAAATCGCCAAACCTAAATACCGACTTGGCAGCTAGCAAAAAGCCAAGCCCAGCAAATTGATCAAGTAATATAAAGCTGAGCATAAGTACTCGCTCTATCATGCCAATGCTTTGTCCGGCCAACGGTAAGCTGCCCTCACTTGAAAAGTTAGCGGTGAGCCTTTCAAGCATCATTCTTATAAATACGGCACTTGGGCTTAATATAATTAAATATCCGCATACAACCCACAGTACTTTAGGGTTTATGGCAAGCGCGCTTACATACGCGATTAAACTTTGGTTATCAGTTATATAAATACACAGCGCTATTATTACGGCTATATGCGCGATTTGGTCGAGTAAAAAGGGCACAACCCCTTTATTTGAATACGACTTAGCAATATCTATTAGGTAGTGGCTAAGCATAATTGCAGCGGTTGAAAGTAACACGGTGCTTAGTTGTTGCCAGCCATAGCTATATTCCCAAAGCGCTAAAATAACGGCGCTAACCACACCGTGTACTAATACATGCAGGTAGAGCTTTTTAGCTTTAAAGTGGTGGGTGTTTCTATCGTTTACCCAGCTCATTGGTTGTAAAAAAAAGTCACTGACTAGGTGGCCTATAATTAATGCCGCTAATAATAACGAAAACCCCATTACTCACTTCCTTTTACAATCGTTGTTATGACCTGTTTAGCGTGTACTATAAATCGCTCTATAAGCTGATAATTTGCTAAATTAAGCAATTTAGTGACATTTTCGCGACTGGTGTTAAGCTCTTTTGCCAGTGCTGCATGGTTGTTATCGGCCTGGGTTAAATACACGTAAAGCGCATTGGCTTGTTTTTGCGTTATTTTGCTAAGCAAGGTATCAACAAAGGCAAGGTTAAGGCTAAAACCTTCATTTAGGGTGTGCTTTGCTATCTGTAAGCTAAAGCGCTGATTGGCTATTTTATCAAGGCCTTGCCCAGAGAGCACAAAGGCCGAGCCGGTGGCTGTTTTTATATCGCTGCGTGGGTTGTCTACCTCACCTAAGGCCATACTTTGGCGTAGCTCGTAACCTGCCGACTTTAAATGCAAATAAATGATAATAGCGGTTTTAATTAACTGCTCGCTTTGATTTATTTGTAGCTGAAAAGCATCACCTCGGTATATGGTCCACAGTGAGGTATTATTACTAATTGCACGCAAACTTTGCTCTAGCTGATAAAGCATGGCATCGTATTGCTGCTTAGGTATTTTTTGCGATTTAATTATATCGCCGCTGATCACACCAATCATAAAAATCCAAAAAGTAACTTAATGCAGTTACATAGAATCAGGTAACCAAATTTGGTTACATTTAGTTAAGTAACCAATTTAGGTTACTTAAAACAAAATTGCAAGGTTCACTCGTTAATGGCGTTTTATTTCAGCTGCGCTGAGCTGTGAGCACTTAAGGAAACAAATGACTTTACAAAACGATCAGCAAATCAGTAAGCCACGTGTCGGTATTTTTGTTGATGTACAAAACATTTATTACACGTGCCGCGAAAGTTACCGTAAAAACTTTGACTACAATGCATTTTGGGCGCACATGAAGCAGCAGTATTCTATAGATTGTGCATTTGCGTATGCCATTCACCGCGGTGATGAAAAACAAAACCAGTTTCAAAATATTTTGCGTGCTATTGGCTTTGAGGTAAAACTAAAGCCGTTTATTCAGCGCCGTGACGGCAGCGCAAAAGGGGATTGGGATGTAGGCATAACGATAGATATGCTAGAGCAAGGCAAAAACCTCGATAAAGTTATTTTGCTCTCTGGTGATGGCGACTTTGCGTTATTGCTAGGGCATTTAAAAAATCAATACAATGTACCGTGCGATGTTTACGGCGCCGATAAGTTAACCGCAGAGGTGCTTAAGCAAAGTGCAGAACAGTTTCATTTAATTGATGATAGCTTGCTACTCTAAAGCATAAAATATAGCGGCTAAGTGCCTGCAACATGAGAGTTTTTAATAAAGAGCCTATATAGCTAATATAGGCTTTTTTTATTGCTGTAATAAATTGGGTTTACTCAGCGGTTATGGTAATTTTACGCCATACCATGTTATTGAGGACTCACATGCTTTATTACAGCGACATGCCATTAGACCGCGGGTCTAATTTTCGTAAAAACGCGGCGTGGTTAAACGCGCAAATGTCGGCACAAAGTAAGTGGCTTTTGGTGAATAATAACCACACTTTGTTTTATAAAGACGCAGCTCAAGTGTGCTACTTAACGTATCAGCAAATTGCCCATTTAGATTTATCAAACGCTATTTATTTAGGCTCAAATACCGAGCAACAGGGTGTGTTTGCGTTAGATGTTTCAGCCATACACGATGACGAACTCAAGCGCGTTATAGGCGACGCACAGTTTTTTGATATACGCCAATATGGCCCTCACGTTGATATAAAAGATGGCTCTATCGCCGCACTTGCACGTGGCTTATGTTATTGGCATGCAACGCATAGTTTTTGTGGGCGTTGTGGCAGTAAAAATACATTAGTAGAGGCAGGGCATTCACGCCTATGTGAAAACGAGCACTGCAAGCACCCTACATTTCCACGCACTGACCCTGCAGTAATTATGGTGGTTACTAAAGTATTTGAAGATGGAATAGAGCGTTGTTTATTGGGTCGCCAAGCAATATGGCAACAAGGTATGTATTCGTCATTGGCAGGCTTTGTAGATCCAGGTGAAACACTAGAGCAAGCTGTAGCGCGCGAAGTTAAAGAAGAAGCAGGCATTGACGTTGATAATGTACGTTATATTGCCTCGCAACCTTGGCCATTTCCTTCTTCTATTATGTTGGGTTTTATTGCTCAGGCTAAAACTGAGCAAATAAACGTAGATAAAGACGAATTAGATGATGCCAAATGGTTTACGTGCGAAGAAGTTAAGGCGTTTGGCAATATGGGCGATGAAGGCGATCATTATAAACTCCCTCGGGTCGATTCAATTTCGCGTTTTTTAATTGAACAATGGCTTTCAAATAAGGCTTAAGGATTGGTAATGTCGACAAGCAAAAATAAAAATACCCAGTTAGTATCAACGGGGCGTAAAAAAGCCTACACCCATGGTGTGGTAAATCCCGTAGTACAACGCGCTTCTACAATTGTATTTGACAGCGTGGCCGAATTAAAAGAAGCCGCTAAAACCCGCGGTGATAAAACATTATTTTATGGCCGCCGTGGCACAACTACACATTTTGCACTGCAAGAGGCGATAACCGAGCTTGAAGGCGGCGAAGGCTGCGCACTTTATCCATGCGGCGCTGCGGCAATAAGCCAAGCGTTATTGTCGTTTGTAAAAGCGGGCGATCATATTTTAATGGTTGATAACGTGTATGAACCTACGCGTGATTTTTGCGATAAAATTTTAGCGGGACTAGGTGTTACCACCACTTATTACCCACCCACGATTGGCGCAGGTATTGAGGCGTATATTCAGCCAAACACAAAAGTGCTGTTTTTAGAATCGCCTGGCTCTATAACCATGGAAATACAAGATGTACCTGCCATGGTAAAAGTAGCCAATGAGCATAATATTATGACCATGCTTGATAACACCTACGGCAATGGCTTGCATTACCGCCCACTTGAACACGGTGTAGATATTAGTATTCAAGCAGCAACTAAGTATATTGTTGGCCACTCTGATGTAATGATGGGTGTAGCAGTGGCAAATAAAAAGTACTGGCCAACCCTGCGTGAGCAGTCGTACTTATTGGGGCAATGCACCAGCGCAGATGATGCCTATTTAGCGCTTAGAGGTTTACGTACTATGGCAGTGCGTTTAAATCAGCACGAAAAGGCGGCTATAGAGGTGGCAAAATGGCTTGAGCAACATGAGTTAGTTGATCATATTCGCCATCCTGCATTTGCAAGCTGCCCTGGGCATGAATTTTTTAAGCGCGACTTTGATGGCAGCAATGGATTGTTTTCATTTGTAATGAAAACCGGTAACCAAAAAGCCATTGATGCGTTTTTAGATAGCCTTGAGCACATTAAAATGGGTTTTTCGTGGGGCGGCTTTGAAAGTTTAGTCACTGCCAATTTGACCATGAAAGGCTTACGTTCGAACACGGGTTGGGATTTAGGCCCTGTTATTCGCTTGCATATTGGCCTTGAAGACATTGATGATTTAATTAATGACTTAAGCCAAGCACTTGAGGTATACCAACAGCATTTATAAAAATAGGCTAAATAAACAAAGTTTGGCCTGTTACATTTAAACGGTTTGTTACAAAGCTCACTTATGGTGAGCTTTTTTTTTGCTGGTAATTCAAGGTGTTTACACTTACTGTTGTTACATTACGCTTTATTTTAAAGCATGAGCAACGTCATTAAGGAAAGCCAATGGCAACATCATCATTAGTGAACATAGGGCGATTAAGCCAAATAGCGGGTTTTGAGCTAGTACGTATGTTTTTAACCAAGCGCGGCTTAATTGCAATGGCCGCCTTTGCCCTTGTTTGGTTACTTATTTTACGCTACCCGATAGGCCAAGCCGTCAGCATTATTAGTGCCCCCAATTTTGAACAAATGGCACGCGATATTTCAGGCAGTATTGGTTTAAGTAAGTTGCTTGATTGGCCTGAGGCCGAATTTGCTATGTACTGGCTAGTCGCTTTGTATAGCTTTCCGCTGTTTGCTATTTTTATATCAAGCGATCAAACCGTTGGCGATAGAGAGCGTGGCACATTACGGTTTTTATCGTTGCGCTCTACACGGTTTGAAATTTTATTTGGCCGTTTTTTAGGTCAGCTTGGCGTGTTAGCGTGTTTATTAGCTATTACCTTAGTGGCAACCCTTGGCGTACTTGGTTACAGAGAGCCAAGCCTATTAATGGGAGGGTTAAGCCGTGCGGTTTCTATATTTATAATAATGGTGGTGGTACTTAGCCCGTTTGTGGCATTAATGAGTTTGATTAACACATTTGCTCGCTCGTCGCGTTTAGCAATTGTGTTAGCCATTTTATATTTTGCTGGTGGCGGCATTATTGTGGGTATATTGGCGTGGCAAGTACCGGCTTTAAATGCGCTCGATTACCTTTTCCCTGGGGTTAATTCTGAGCTTTTAGCTGGGCAAAACCTACCTTTATTGAGTGCCTTAGGTGTGCCGCTTATTCAAAGCGCTGTATTTATAGCGATTGCGCATCGAATATTTACAAGGAGTTCGCTATGAGCGTATTAATAAAAGCCAGCGGCTTGAGTAAATCGTATGGCGCAAAGCAAGCACTTAACAACGTAAGCTTTGAAATTCAAAAAGGTGCACCTGTGGCGTTAGTGGGCCCAAATGGCGCCGGTAAAACCACATTATTTAGTTTATTGTGCGGCTATATTAACCCAAGCTACGGTGAGCTCAGTATTTTAGGGCATATGCCTGGTAGTGCTGCGTTGTTCAACCAAGTGAGTGCATTACCGCAAGATGCGCAGTTAGATCCGCGTTTTAATATAGATAAGCAACTGGCGTTTTATGGCAAGCTTCAAGGCATGGGCGCTAAACAAAGCCACAATGAAGCGCTGCGGGTACTTGATTTGGTTGGCTTAAAAGAAGTCGCTAAACAGCGTGCTGGCGATTTATCTCACGGTATGCGCAAACGGGTAACGATAGCGCAAGCGCTGATTGGCTCGCCGAAAATAGTGATGCTTGATGAAGCCACAGCAGGGCTTGACCCTATTCATGCCAGAGAGGTGCGAGAGCTGGTATCGAGCTTAAGCGATGAAGCCACCTTTATTTTAAGTTCGCACGATTTAACCGAACTTGAGCGATTATGCTCCCAAGTGCTCCACCTAGATAAGGGTATTTTGAGCGAGCACCAAACAAAAGACAACAATACGCATACTCACTTTTATACCTTAATGCTCAACGAGGCGTATCAAAATGTGGAGCAGCAACTGCAGGCGTTAGCAGGTGTAAGCCGTGTGTATATGAGCCAACATAAAGAATACGTGATTGAGTACCAGCCAACCGGTGAGCCACTTGATATTGCTTTATTAAACTTTTGCCATCAACAAAACTGGCAATATAGGCAGTTAGTAAATGGTCACACCTTAGAAAATCAAATATTTACACAGGAGAAAGCATAATGAGACTACTCAGTGGTTTAATGGGAAATGCAAGCGAAGTAGATGATTCTGATTTAGAAAAAGTACTTGCTAATACCCTAATAGATGGCGAACAAGTAGAAAAAGCCTATAAGGTGATTCGCGATATGTTTATTTTTACTAATAAGCGTTTAATTTTAATTGATAAGCAAGGTATGACCGGCTCTAAAATGGAAATGGTGAGTATTGCTTATTCTAAAATTACTAAGTTTAGTAAAGAAAGTGCAGGGCACTTTGATTTAGATGCCGAGCTTAAAATTTGGATTGGTTCAGATCCAACGCCTATTAGTAAAGAGTTTAAATCGGGCGATAATATTAACGAAGTTTATCGTGTAATAAGTCAGCATGCACTTTAGTTTGCTGAACATGTTTTAAGTAGTTGTTGACTATATGTTGCAACTACTTTAAATTTACAGTTTCTTACACCTACTTACAATTAACTTAATAAATACAACTGCTTAATTAAGTTTTCATTCAGTTTCTCAGCGTTAGCATGTCCCCACTTTAGTCATTGAGCTAAAGCATAAAAAGCAATGCACAAAGGGAAGTCTTACAATGAAAAAATTAGCAGTTATTATTTCAAGCATTTTATTATCTAGCACTGCGGCTGCTGCAGACAGCTACAATTCAATCAGTAATTTAAGCTACAAAGATAGCGATAACAACGACACCGTTGCTGTAGACTCTATTTATTACCTATCTCCTAAAAAAACATTAGGTCCGTACGATCAGTTTGAGTACATTAATAAACAAACTAACGTTTACGGCGGTTATGCTGATGACGACTTTGGCGATGTTACTAACATTGGTGGCGAATACTTTATTAATGAATTTGTTGTTGGCGCATCTTACGAAAACCTTGACCCAGATTCGGGCTCTAACGGTGAGCTTTACAAGCTAACAGGTGGCTACTTCTTTAACCCTGATTTATTAGCAAAAGTAACGCTTGTTGAAAACAAAGACGGCGATGACTTTGCTTTGTTTGATTTAGCATACAACCACATGCTAAACAGCACAGACTACGTAGGTGTAACACTTACATCTGATGACGACTTTGATTACCGCGCTGTTGCAGCTAAGTACTTTATTGACTTACAGCAAGGTAACTTTTTAACGTTTGAAGGTAAATACGAGAGCATTGAAGATGCAGAAAACCAGTGGGTAGCAGAAACTAACTACTACTTCTCAAAAGCAACCTCGGTATTTGCTAACTACAACAAGCAAGATACATATAGCTTTGGTGCTCAGCACTTCATCAATAAAAACATTGGTCTTAAAGTAGGTTACGAGAACAATGCAGATGACTCTGATAACGATGCATACTTTGCAAACATGCGTTTTCAGTTTTAATTAAGCCCTGTACTTAATTAAAAGCATAAAAAGCCCGCTACTGTAGCGGGCTTTGTTGTTTTTAACTTAAATTAACCGTGGTAAAAGTTTTACCAGCCGCAATTACGGTCTTTGTTCTGCTCATCTAAATAGCGTTGCAGCGGTGCAAAGTAATCAAGCATAGCGGTTGCATCCATTTGCGGCTTGCCAGTAATGGTTTCAAGGGCTTCTTGCCATGGACGAGAAGAGCCCATTTCTAGCATTGCGTTTAGCTTATCCCCTGCTTCTTTTGAATTATAAATAGAGCAGCGGTGAATGGCTTTATCGTTACCGGCTATTTCACATAAGCTACGGTGAAATTCAAACTGTAAAATATGCGCTAAAAAGTAACGTGTATAAGGGGTGTTGCCCGGTACGTGGTATTTAGCACCTGGATCAAAGTCATCTTCGCTACGTGCAATAGGCGCTTTCACACCTTGGTATTTTTCACGTAGCTCCCACCACGCTTTATTATAATCTTGTGGCTTTACTTGGCCCGAAAATACCTGCCAGCGCCATTGATCAACCATTAAGCTAAAGGGCACAAAGGCGACTTTATCTAGCGCCATTTTCATTAGTAAGCCAATGTCTTTTGACTCATCAGGTACTTGCTCAAGTAAACCAATTTCTTTTAAGTAACCGGGTGTAACCGATAAAGCAATGGTGTCGCCAATGGCTTCGTGAAAACCATCGTTGGCACTTTCTTGATAAAATAAAGGCTGTTTATTATAAGCGCGCTGATAAAAATTGTGGCCTAGCTCATGGTGAATAACAGAAAATTCTTCGCCGGTGCGCTGAATACACATTTTAATGCGTAAGTCGTCTTTGCTATCTATATTCCAAGCAGAGGCATGACACTGTACGTCTCTGTCTTTTGGTTTTACAAATAACGAACGCTCGTAAAAGGTCTCTGGCAATGGCTCAAACCCCATTGAGGTAAAAAAGGTTTCAGCACCTTTAACCATTTTTAGCTCGTCGTAATTATTTTTAGCTAATAGCTCGGTAACATCGTAACCCGGATCGGCGTTTTCTGGCGCGACCACATCGTAAATGTTACCCCACGCTTGTGCCCACATGTTTCCTAATAAATGCGCAGGAATAGGCTCATCTTGGGCTACTTTGTCGGTGCCGTATTTATCGCCTAATTTAGCGCGTACATGGCAATGCAGTGAGTTATAAAGTGGCTTTACTTGCCCCCAAATGCGGTCAAGCTCGGTTGTAAAGTCATCGGCTGGCATATCGTACTTGCTGCGCCACATTGCGCCGGTATCAGCATAACCTAGCTCTTTAGCCCCTTCGTTTGTAAGAGTTACTTGCTGCTCGTAAAGTGGGCGCATTGGCTTTGAAATTTGACGCCACCCTTGCCATAAATCAAGTAGCTCGTTGTAATCACGGCTGGTGGCCATTTTTGCGGTCATGTCACCAAGGCTTAAACAGCTGCCATCGTCTTTACAGTATTTACCTTTACCGTATAAACCACCTAGCTCTGCGACAATAGTTGAAAGTTGGGCTGTTTTTTCGACGTCCTGAGGAGCGGGTAAAGTAAGCGCAAGTTTAAGTTTATTAAGTTTGCGGCGTGCATCGTAATCAAGCGCTAAGTCGTCAAATTGTGCTGCCTGATTGGCTAAACGCACGACCGACTCGGTCATTTTACGGTTAACTTCGGCAGATAACGCCGAGGTGTCGTGTGTTATAAAGTTTGCGTAAATCCACTCAGCGCGGCTCGACTCTAGGTAAAGCTCACTTAGTTCTTGCTCGGCTTTGGCAATAAATGCATTGGCATCTTGTTTTGTAAGAGGCTTTTCTGTCTGTGCTGAATCACTAGTGTCTATGGCTATTTCTGCTTCGCAGGCGGCTAATGCTAATGTACTTGCGACTATGAGGGCGCTCATACTTAGTTTAAAGCGTGGCGTGTTCATTGTATTCCTTTGGTTTATTGTTATTAAGAAAGTGATAATAGCAGCGATGTTTAAAACAATAAAATTAATACGTTAAGGCGTGTGGTGCATCGCGCAATGATTGTATTTAAACTAAGATGGGTCATAATTAAGTTACTATTTTCATTCAATGTAAAAGGAATGTGCTCATGTCAGTATTTATAATATTGCTGGTCGTGGTGGTGGTTATTTTTGCAGTCAAAGATATTCGCCTTAACCTGATCAGCCGTCCTACGTTTAAAATGTTTAAAAAGGTACTTCCGCCGCTCTCGCAAACTGAGCGAGAGGCAATGGAAGCCGGCGATGTATGGTGGGATGGTGAGCTATTTAGTGGTAATCCAGATTGGCAAAAACTGCATAACTTTCCAAGGCCTGAGCTTAGCGATAAAGAAAATGACTTTATGGATAATCAGGTGAACACGCTACTGGCGATGCTAGATGATTACCACATTGTACAAAAAGATAAAGACTTGCCAAAAGAAGTCTGGGATTACTTAAAAACAGAGGGCTTTTTTGCGCTGATCATTCCTGAAAAATTTGGTGGACGTGAGTTCTCTGCCATTGCTAATTCAACCATAGTGTCAAAAATTGCCACAAAAAGCTTAACTGCGGCGGTTACTGTTATGGTGCCTAATAGCTTAGGCCCAGGCGAGCTGTTACTGCATTATGGCACAAAAGAGCAACAAGACCGTTGGTTGCCAAGCCTTGCAAGTGGTAAAGATGTACCGTGTTTTGCACTTACAGGCCCAGAAGCAGGCTCTGATGCCGGCAGTATTCCCGACTCAGGCGTAGTGTGTAAAGGGCAGCATAATGGTGAAGAAGTTATAGGGCTGCGTTTAAATTGGTCTAAGCGTTATATTACGCTTGCGCCGGTGGCAACCGTACTTGGCCTTGCCTTTAAAATGTATGACCCAGATGGGTTATTAGGCGATGAAAAAGAGCTAGGGATTACCTGTGCGCTAATTCCTACAGATCACGAAGGGGTAGAAACGGGTGAGCGCCATTATCCATTAAACATGGCATTTATGAACGGAACTACCTACGGTAAAGATGTTTTTATTCCGCTAGATTGGATTATTGGTGGTGAGCAAGGCGCAGGACGAGGCTGGCGCATGTTGGTTGAGTGTTTAAGTGCTGGGCGCGGTATTTCTTTACCTGCACTAAGCACCGCAACAGGGCATTTAGCCTCTAAAATGACCTCTGCTTACTCTGTGGTACGCCAACAGTTTGGTGTATCAATTGGCCAATTTGAAGGTGTACAAGAAGCCTTAGCGCGTATTGGCGGGTTAACGTATACGTTAGAGTCTGCGCGTTTAATGACCGCAGGCGCAATAGATTTAAAACTGAGCCCATCGGTTGTTACCGCCATTGCAAAATACCATATGACCGAAATGGGGCGTACGGTAATGAACGATGCAATGGACATTCATTCTGGTAAAGGTATTCAAGTAGGGCCTAATAACTATTTAGCCCATGGTTATATGGGGATCCCGGTATCGATTACCGTTGAAGGGGCAAACATTTTAACCCGCAACTTAATGATTTTTGGCCAAGGTGCCACCCGTTGTCATCCGTTTGTGTTAAAGGAAATGGAAGCTGCCGCAATGGAAGACGACGATGCAGCACTTGATCAATTTGATAGTTTATTGATGAAGCACATTTTATTTGCTGCCAGTAACGCCGGCATGGCTTTTGTGCATGGTCTTACGCGAAGCTGTTTGGCAAAAGCGCCCGTGTGCGGTGCAACCGCTGTGTATTACAAACAGCTAAGCAGAATGAGCCGAGGGCTTGCTTTTACTACAGATGTAGCCATGTTGGTACTTGGTGGCGAGCTAAAGCGTAAAGAGATGATTTCGGCGCGTTTAGGTGATGTGCTTAGCCATTTATATTTAGCCTCTACGGTATTAAAACGCTTTGAAGATGAAGGGCGCCAACAGGCTGATTTACCTTTTGTGAAATACGCTATTGAAAATTCTCTTTATGAGATAGGCCAAGCGTTTGATGGTTTTTTCAAAAACTTTTCAAATCCGGTGGTTAACATTTTACTTAAACGCATTGTGTTTCCGCTGGGGAATCACTACCACAAGCCAAGTGATGAAACAGCCCAAAGTATTTGCGAGCATATGACGCAACCTGGGGTGTTTAGAAACCGCTTAACGCACTTATGTTATGTAGATGAAAATGCGGGCACGGGCGTGATGGAAAATGCATTTTTAGCTATGCACGATATGCAAACACAGTTTAAAGAGTTAAAAAACTGGCAACGCAGTGGTAAGGTCCCTGCAACGCTCGACATAGAAGGCGCAATAAATTACGCACTAAAGAATGAGCTCCTTGCGCAAGCAGATGCCGATGCAATGCACCATACCAATAAACTAAGAAAACAAGCAATTGCCGTTGATAACTTTAAACCCGGTGAATTATAACGCTTAAGATAAGCGCTAAACGCAAAAAGGCCTTACATGTGTAAGGCCTTTTTTGTGGTGTATTAGTTAACGTGCGTAAGGGTCTGCAACTATTTTATCGATATACCATTTCCCTTTTTTACGAAGCATTTTAACGCTGCGCATATCATCGACTTTATCGCCATTAAAGTAGCCTGTAAAAATGAGGTTTATTTTGGCGTTATCGCCATATTGTTCGCGTACGCTCATGTTGGTCATATCGACTTCAATTACTACTTCATCGTATTGCAGGTTTACTAAGTTTCGGGCAAATTGCTTAGCGGTGCCATAGGATTTCATAATCCGGCTGAGGTTAGGGGTGGCCATTGTGCTGGCTTTTTGTAAATCTTTTTGATTATACAATGCATCAAAGTAAGCGGTGGCTGTATCGCCCGGTGAGTCGCCCAGCGTTTGTACGCTATCGCCACAGGCGGCTAAAAATAAGCATACGATAAAACTTAAATAAGCTGTTATTTTTTTCATGTTGAATGTTTTTAATTAGTTTTTTTAAAGTGTGTGGTTAATTAAACAAGATGTAAAGCAGCACTGGGGAATAAATAGAAAATTGAATCATAAATAATAAAAAAGGATGCCATAAGCATCCTTTTAAGTATCTCAAGGAGAGAAGTTTACTGTACTAATTCTTGCTCGCTAAATTCTTCAGCAAACATTGGGCTAGACAGGTAACGCTCTGTGGCACTTGGTAAAATCACCACAATATTTTTATCAGCGTTTTCTGGCTTTTCAGCAAGGCGTTTAGCGGCAACAACAGCTGCGCCTGATGAAATACCCACTAAAATACCTTCTTTTTTCATTAGCTCATGAGCCATTGCAATAGCATCTTCGTTTGATACTTGCTCAGCACCATCAATCACACTTAAATCAAGATTACCAGGAATAAAGCCTGCGCCAATACCTTGAATTTTATGTGGACCTGGTTTTACTTCTTCGCCTGCAAGCGTTTGGCTAATAACAGGTGAGTTAGTTGGCTCAACTGCAATCGCTTTAACATCTAGGCCTTTTTCGTTTTTAAGGTAACGGCTAACACCTGTAATAGTACCGCCAGTGCCTACGCCTGCTACAAAAAAGTCTACTTTACCATCAAGCGCTTCAAAAATTTCAGGGCCGGTTGTTTCAAAGTGAATTTTAGGGTTAGCTGGGTTTTCGAACTGTTGTAATAAAATGTATTTTTCTGGATCTGTTGCCTGAATTTCTTTTGCTTTTTCAATTGCGCCATTCATACCTTTAGCGCCATCTGTAAGCACTAAGTTAGCGCCTAATGCTTTTAATAGTTTGCGGCGCTCTAGGCTCATTGTATTGGGCATGGTAAGTGTTAATTTGTAACCACGTGCTGCTGCAACAAATGCAAGGGCAATGCCTGTATTACCCGATGTAGGTTCAATTAGTTCTTTACCTTCAACAAGCTGACCTGATTTTTCAGCTTCCCAAATCATTGATGCACCAATACGACATTTAATACTAAAGCTAGGATTACGCGATTCTACTTTAGCGTAAACGTTTCCGCCTGTTACGCGATTAAGTTTTACCAGTGGTGTATTACCAATGCTTAGTGAGTTATCTTCAAAAATAGTAGACATAATGTTCCTTTGGATACAATCTGATCAATGTGTTAATAGCCTTTGCTATTAACTATATAAATACACTTTACTGCGAGTTTAAAAAAACTAAAGTAAAGTTTGGCTATAACATATATCTATTGGGCTTATAACCAGCCGAAATAAAAATTAGTTATTATTGTTGCTTTAGTTATTAAGGATGCGGGCTCATTTTTAAATTTAAAGAGTAAATTTCGCCACGTAGTTAAAAAATGCTCAGAGTAGGCTAATTATTGCGATGTTTTTGTGTGTTATTTGCGCAGATGAATATAACTTGAATACTTTTATCACACAATGCGCCTAAAACATGTTAAAAACACTCTATCTATATTCAACTAAGCAATCACAATGAAGTTAATCTTAAAATTAATTGCCGGTATTGTGGCCGGTATTTTGGTCGGGCTTTATGTGCCTCTCACAGGTGTTGAGCTTTTATTTACTGTTAAAGAACTTATTGGCCAACTTATTTCTTTTACCATCCCATTAATTATTTTATTTTTTATTGCTTCGGGCATTGCGGGCTTGCCTAAAGGGTCTGGCCATTTATTAGGTAAAACTGTTGGCTTTGCTTATAGCTCTACAGTAATTGCAGGTACGCTTGCCTTTTTACTAGTAAGTGCAGTTATTCCACTGCTAAGTGGCAATATTACGTTTGAAGCCGAAGTTGCCACTGAAATTGGCAGTTTTATTGATTTAGAAATTCCACCGCTGATGGGTGTAATGACAGCGCTTGTGACTGCATTTGTGTTTGGTATTGGCATGAGCCAACTTGAATTAGAAACACTTAAAAAAGTGTCTGATCAGGGTCGCGATGTAATCGATGCTTTATTATCTAAAGTAATTATTCCGGTATTACCATTTTACATTGCGGGTGTATTTGCAGAAATGACCGTAGCAGGGACCGTGGTAGATACACTGCAAACCTTTGGTGTTGTGCTTATTGCGGCACTTGTTATGCATTGGCTGTGGCTAACCGTATTATATGTTTCTACGGGGGTATTACTTAAACGTAACCCGTTGGAGCTCGTTAAAAATATGCTTCCTGCTTATTTTACAGCGCTGGGGACAATGTCGAGCGCGGCAACCATTCCGGTTTCTTTGCAATCAAGCAAAGCAAATAACGTAAAAGAAGATGTAGCAAACTTTACAGTGCCACTGTGCGCTACTATCCATCTATCGGGTTCTACCATTACGATTGTGACGTGTGCGATGGCCGTAATGTTTTTATCGCCAAGCATGGAAGTACCTTCTTTAATGGGGATGCTGCCGTTTATTATGATGTTAGGGGTAGTAATGATTGCAGCGCCAGGTGCGCCTGGTGGAGCAGTAATGTCGGCGCTCGGTTTATTAACTAGTATGCTTGGCTTTAACGAAGGCGCTGTTGCACTTATGATTGCACTTTACCTTGCGCAAGATAGCTTTGGTACTGCGTGTAATGTAACAGGCGATGGTATTATTGCCCTATGGGTAGACCGTTTTAGCGAAAAAGCAGCGTCATAAAAAACTAAAGTACTGGTTTTTAGCAGTAGTAAAATAATGCTAAAAGATGAGTACACCTAAAGCGAAGCAATAATATTAGTTATTGTTTCGCTTTAACTGTGGTAATGTGGCAAATTAGATTGTTTGTTGCGTATTGTTAGGTTAATGAGGGTATTACATTGATTAATGTGCTTTTAGTTGATGACCATGAGCTGGTACGAACTGGTATAAAACGTATATTAGATGATGTACGTGGTTTTAAAGTGGTAGGCGAAGCTAAAGATGGAGAGGCTGCGGTACAGTTTTGTCGCCAGCACGCACCTAATATTGTATTAATGGATATGAACATGCCTGGCATGGGTGGCTTAGAGGCCACTAAAAAGATTTGTCGCTATTGCCCAGATGTAAAAATTATTGTGCTTACGGTTAATTGCGAAGACCCGTTTCCATCAAAAGTGATGCAAATTGGCGCGCATGGCTTTTTAACCAAAGGTGCAGGCTCTGATGAAATGGTTCGTGCTATACGTTCTGTTCATGCAGGTCAGCGTTATATCGCCCCAGAAATTGCACAACAAATAGCCCTTGCGCAAGTAACAGGGCGTACCGATGAAAACCCTTTTCAAAGCTTATCTGAGCGCGAGCTACAAATTATGCTAATGATCACCAAAGGTGAAAAAGCTCAAGATATTGCCGATCGCTTAAATTTAAGCTCAAAAACAGTGAACAGCTACCGTTACCGTATGTTTGAAAAATTAAGCGTAGGAGGCGACGTTGAGCTTACTCATTTGGCTATTCGCCATAAAATGATTGATATAGACGTATCTCATTAATTTTTTAATTTATGTCTGAATTCGATCACGCCCAATTTTTAAAAACGCTATCAAGTGAACCGGGTGTATACCGTATGCTTGATAGTGAACAACAAGTTATTTATGTCGGTAAAGCTAAAAACTTAAAAAAACGGGTAAGTAGCTACTTTAGATCTAATCTAACCGACAGCAAAACCCGTGTGCTAGTGAGTAATATTTGCGATATTGAAGTTACGCTCACAAACACCGAAACCGAAGCCCTGCTGCTTGAAAACAACCTTATAAAAAAATATCAGCCGCGTTATAACATTTTATTACGTGATGATAAGTCATACCCCTATATATTACTTACCAGTCATAAACATCCGCGTTTAGCCTTTCATAGAGGCAGCCGCAAGGTAAAAGGCGAGTATTTTGGGCCTTTCCCAAGTGCTGGCGCAGTGTCGGAAAGTTTGCGTTTAATGCAAAAAATATTTCCTGTACGTCAGTGCGAAGATGCCTATTACCGTGCCAGAAGCCGCCCGTGTTTACAGTATCAGCTAAAGCGCTGTTCAGCACCGTGTGTTAATAAAGTGACAGAGCAAGAGTACGGCGAACAAGTTGATTATGTACGTAAGTTTTTAACAGGTAAGTCGCACGAAGTAATAGCCGATTTAATAAAAAAAATGGAAGCGGCGAGTAAAGACCTTAACTTTGAGCTCGCAGCTAAAGTGCGCGACCAAATTATGCTACTGCGCAAAATGCAGGAGCAGCAGTCTATTTCAGGTAATTTTGCTGAAATGGATGTGGTCGGTTTTGCGCACTTAAATGGATTAAATGGGATTCATTTATTAATGATCCGTGATCATAAAGTGCTAGGCAGTAAAACCTATTTTCCAAAAGTGCCTAAAGATTCGGGGCAAGAGGAAATACTCACTTCGTTTTTAGGGCAATATTATTTAGCGCCTGGTGCGACAGGGCGCATAGCAAAAGAAATTATTTTACCGTTCGAGATTGAAGAAAGTAGCGCATTGAGTGAAGCGCTTACGCAAATTAGTGAGCGCAAAGTATCGCTTAAAGTGGTTACCCGCGGAGAGCGAGCACAATACCTTCAGCTTGCTAATAAAAACGCATTAAACAGCATTACCGTTAAACAAAGTACGCAAGACTCCATAAACAAACGTTATGCACAATTAAAAGCGACCCTAGGCTTAGATGATATAAACAGAATGGAATGTTTTGATATCAGCCATACCATGGGGGAGAACACAGTAGCCAGTTGTGTAGTATTTGATTCGCAAGGGCCAAATAACAAAGAGTACAGGCGCTACAACGTAACGGGTATAACCGGCGGTGATGATTACGCGGCAATGGAGTTTGCACTGAACAAACGCTACAACAAAGTGGTAGATGAAGACAAAATCCCTGACGTTATATTCATTGACGGTGGTAAAGGGCAACTAGGCCGTGCAGAGCAGTATTTTGCCACGTGGCCACATGCTAAAATGCCGCTGTTAGTAGGTGTAGCAAAAGGCACAAGCAGAAAGCCAGGCCTTGAAACCTTATTAATTGATGGCGGGCGAAAAACGATTCCTATGGATTCGGATGCGCCAGCACTTCATTTAATTCAGCATATTCGCGATGAGTCGCACCGATTTGCCATTGCAGGGCACCGTAATAAGCGCCAAAAACAGCGCACGCAATCATTATTAGAAGAGATCAATGGAGTAGGTTCTAAGCGCCGCCAAACATTATTAAAATATTTAGGGGGCATGCAAGGGGTAAAAGCTGCTAATATAGAACAGTTAAAGAAAGTTCCTGGGATCAGTCCTGACATGGCTGAGAAGATATTTAACCATTTGCATGACAAGGGCTAGCCCTTCATGCGAATATAGAAAAAAAGACATATCCAAGTAGTTATGTGGAATATTCCAAACACACTCACAACCTTTAGACTTTTTCTTATCCCCATATTTTTGGTGATATTTTACTTGCCTTATAGCTGGGCGTTTTTTGCTGCCGCTTTTATTTTTTGGCTTGCATCAATCACCGATATACTTGATGGCTATTTAGCACGAAAGCTAGAGCAATCTACGCCTTTTGGTGCGTTTTTAGACCCTGTAGCCGATAAGGTTATGGTGTGTGCTGCACTTGTTGCGCTCTCTGATCATTATCAGTCTATGTATATGACGATTCCGGCCCTTATTATTATTAGCCGTGAAATAGTGATATCTGCATTACGTGAGTGGATGGCCGAACAAGGCAAACGTGGAAACGTTGCGGTATCAAATATGGGCAAAATAAAAACCGCGGCGCAAATGCTGGCGATTATTGGCCTAATTTGGCAATACGATACGTGGATGATCTATTTAAGTTTTGCTTTATTGTATATAGCCACCTATTTAACACTGAGCTCTATGGTGCAATATTTAATGGCTGCATGGAGTGAATTGACCAAAAATTGATTGTAAACGTCTAATAACGCACCGTTTTAGATAAAAAATAATCAAACAGTTCAAAAGTGGCATTTTTTGTGTTGACGCGTTTAATAATCTCTGTAGAATGCGTCCGTGTTGAGAGGGCATAGCCCCTAAGATAAAGAAAACCAAAGTTACTTAGTTAGCAGCGTAAACATCGCAAGATGTTGAATAACGCAGATAATTAAATAATAATGCGGCACTAGCTCAGTTGGTAGAGCGCGACCTTGCCAAGGTCGAGGTCACGAGTTCGAGCCTCGTGTGCCGCTCCAAGTTTTCATTAGGTTGTCCAACGGTTTGGCGGAATGGCAGAGTGGCCATGCAGCGGATTGCAAATCCGTCCACCTCGGTTCGACTCCGGGTTCCGCCTCCATTCAACACTCCACATGCTTTAAATAGCAAACTCGATGCCCGAGTGGTGGAATTGGTAGACACAAGGGATTTAAAATCCCTCGACTAACAAGTCGTGCCGGTTCAAGTCCGGCCTCGGGCACCACTTTGTGGTTTAATTACATTGCCAAGTGTAATTTATAAAAATAATGTTACATAAATTAGTTTATGTAATTAAATTTAGAATTAATATGATGCGGCACTAGCTCAGTTGGTAGAGCGCGACCTTGCCAAGGTCGAGGTCACGAGTTCGAGCCTCGTGTGCCGCTCCATATTAGTTTTATCCACTTGCTTTAAATAGCAAACTCGATGCCCGAGTGGTGGAATTGGTAGACACAAGGGATTTAAAATCCCTCGACTAACAAGTCGTGCCGGTTCAAGTCCGGCCTCGGGCACCACTTTTAATTATTCTACCAAGGTAATTGAAAGTTAGATAAATATTAATAAAAGTTTAATGCGGCACTAGCTCAGTTGGTAGAGCGCGACCTTGCCAAGGTCGAGGTCACGAGTTCGAGCCTCGTGTGCCGCTCCAAATTATTTGGAAGCGTTAAGGCGGAATGGCAGAGTGGCCATGCAGCGGATTGCAAATCCGTCCACCTCGGTTCGACTCCGGGTTCCGCCTCCATTTAATTACTCCACATGCTTTAAATAGCAAACTCGATGCCCGAGTGGTGGAATTGGTAGACACAAGGGATTTAAAATCCCTCGACTAACAAGTCGTGCCGGTTCAAGTCCGGCCTCGGGCACCACTTTTACTAAAGTCCTTTTAGTAAATTAAATACTCCCTATTTTAAATAAATACCCATCTGTTATATAAAAATCACTTTGTTTATGTTTTTGCCTATTCCTTAAAAATTAATAGCACTTGGCTTAATTAAGTGACTAATTTTAAGGCAGACAATCGTGCTTAAAGCAAAGCATACGTATTGTTACACGTTAGCGTTAGTTGATTAAACCTACATTACTTTCCCTATACCCCTTTGCTGCTGATATAGGGTACTTTTAACGCCGTTTACATCCAATTCAGTTTCATCAAAGCAATTTTGCATACATACGCGACTACCTGATGATATAAACTTGATAGCTAAAGGTGCAACTAATAGCACTTGGTTGTTATGCGCTTATATGTGCGCTCTATTTATTAAAACAACGTGTTTTAGAGGTGTATTGCCAAACCTAAACAGTTTGATGATTAAATACGGTCGTTAATGTATTAGCTGAAGTGTGTAGGTAAGGGAGGAAATAAAGTGCAAAGCAAAGCGACACAAAGCCGCTTTGCTAAAGTACATAATGCTATAACTTTGTTTGTGCCTTATAAATAGAGTATTCGCTCATTAAACCTTGAATAAGCGCCACGCACATTAAAATAAGCACAATTGAGAAAGGTAACGCAGTGGTTACTACTCCCGATTGCAAGGCCTGCAAGGCTTGAGAGCCACCTACCCACAGTAATACGGCGGCTATTGCCCCTTCAATCGATGCCCAAAATATACGTTGTGGTACCGGCGCATCAATTTTTCCGCCAGCGGTTATGCCATCTATTACAAGTGAGCCAGAATCAGAAGAGGTAATAAAAAACACTAAAACAAGCACAATTGAGATCACACTAATAAGGCCACTAAGCGGAAGCTGCTCATAAACCTGAAATAGCGTCACAGAGATATCGGTTAACCCGTTTTGCCCAAGTGGGCCAACTTTATCAATAATTTGTGAAATCGCTAAATTACCAAATACCCCCATCCACACTAAGCTTAATAGTGTTGGCAGGCCAATGACGACTAATAAAAATTCTCGCACGGTACGGCCTCTAGAAACGCGGGCAATAAACATTCCTACAAACGGCGACCACGATATCCACCATGCCCAATAAAATACTGTCCAGGCATGCATCCAGTCTTCATCTTCACGGCCAAACGGATTACTAAGTGGAACCATATGTTCTACATATGCACCAAAGGTAAACCATATTGCTGTAATTGAGTCACTAAAAGTAAGCGATATTATGGCTACAAGTAAAATAAATGCACATATAAGATTGATGTTACTAAGTACTTTCACACCCCCTTCAATGCCTTTAATAACAGAAACAATAGCAATACAGGTAACGAGTGCTATAACTGTAACTTGAAAAGCGGTGCCGTAGTCAGTGCCCATTAAATAATTAATACCACTTGTTGCTTGCTGTGCCCCTAAACCAAGAGACGTTGCTAAACCAAAAAGCGTAGAGAGTACAGCAAGTATATCAATAACATGACCCAGCCAACCCCAAGCACGATCGCCAAATAAGGGATAAAACACGGAGCGTATAGATAAAGGAAGGCCTTTATTGTAAGCAAAAAACGCTAAGCTAAGTGCAACTATGGCGTAAATTGCCCAACCATGTAAGCCCCAGTGATACATGGTGGCGCCCATGGCTAAAGAGTGAGCTTCTGGGGTATTTGGCTCTGCGTTCATTGGCATTAAGTACCAATCAGTATAATAGGCTGCGGGCTCTGCAACACCCCAAAACAGTAAACCTATCCCCATTCCTGCGGCAAATAACATTGCCAGCCATGAGAGATAACCATGTTCAGGTTTTGCATCAACACCCCCTAAGCGAATTTTACCAAGAGGGGAGAGCGCAAGTGCAAAGCAGAATAATACGAAACCATTAGCAATCAACATGAAGTAGCTATCAAATTTATTGATAATGGCATCTTTAGTTGAGGTAAGTGCTTCCCTGACGACTTCAGGGTCAAGCAATAAGGTAAGGGCAACAAATAGTATGACTAAAAATGCGCTTATTCCAAACACTGGGTTATGAACATCAAACCCCCATTTTTGTACGTTATCTTGACCTACCTGATAATCGGTAGTGTCAATACTGTATTTGTTCAATTGGTCATCCATCATGACTCTTTTATATTATAGATAACAAACTTCAATTTTATAGTACGTAAGTAAATCAAAAAGCGCCTATTACTGATATTTAATTATGGTATATATCTCTGAAATACATTAATAAATTTTTATATAGTTTGAAAGGCAAAAAAAAGCGAGCTAATGCTTAATGCCAGTCAGTTAAGCTGACTGGTATTTTTCTTTTTGGTGGGGTATTTACTTGGTTTGGGTTTGACCCTTCGAGGGTAAAATCTATCTTCCCGCCTCGTCGGAAGTGCGTAATAAGTTAGC